>JBCBAO010000006.1:0-21676 GCA_038532405.1 Pseudomonadota bacterium
GCCTTAAGGTTGCCCTCGGGCGGTAGGGTCAGCGTTTCCCCTGCCCCAGCTTATCGGCGTTCCAGGAAATATTGGCTTCCTTGCCCGGTGCGCCGCTTCGGACATGTTTGCTACCGGCGAGCACCATGTGAACTGGATTGCTGAGGCAGGGGAAACGCTGACCCTACCGCCCGAGGGCAACCTTAAGGCTGGTATTCTGGCCGTCGGCGATGTCTTGCTGGAAGACAACGGTCACATCGATCCCTGGTCCCGCCGGGATGGCTGGCGTTTAAATGCCGCGCCGCGCAAGACTTCGTCTGTGGCGGCCCTCGGCGAAGCGAGTACACTCGATCCAGATCAGCATGGGATGCCAGCTGATATTGGCCGTCCGCTGGTGACGGATCTATCTCCGCGCCGCTTTGCCGTAACCACCGGCGGTGACAGCGCACTTATGACCGTGCCTGACTTTGATGCTGATATCGAGGCGCTTGCTGGTGGCGACCTCATTGTTGCGCCCATGCCCGGCAAATTGCTGTCGCTCAACGTTGCTGTTGGCGATGCTGTCACAAAAGGCCAAGCGGTGGCTGTTATGGAAGCCATGAAAATGGAACAGACCCTCGTCGCTCCGCGGGATGGGATGATCGCGGAGGTCGCGGCAAGTCCCGGTAGCCAGGTGTCCGAAGGGGTGCTGATCGCGGCGCTCGCTCCCGAGGCTTAATGGCGTCTGGATATGCGAATGGCTGGAGCCGTAAAAATACGCATTTAAAACATGTCCCGGGCCGCTCCGCCGTATGATCGCCCAATTGTTCGGTCAGGAGGAAAATTGGAATGTTCCTCATTGTATCTTCTCTACTCAATCTTGCTGTTGGCCTGGCTGATCCTATTGAAGCAGCATTGCGGGCGACCGAAGCGCCAAACTCCCTGCGCGTTGCCTTTGAGGTCGAGATAAAAAGCGATTCTGGTTTTCGCATTTTTGCCTTTGATCCGCGGCTTCCTTTGGAGGAGCAATGGACGCTCGTCTCTGAGGCGGGCGAGGACGCATTCCTGGACGATCTCGCTGCGACATGGGGCGCTGAAGCTGCCCCCGATGGGCGTTTGTTTCCGGACGATCTGCGCGCAAGTATCGGTACCGATATCGCTGTAGAGGAGATCGGGCCGGCCTGGCGTTTGGGGTTTCGGCATGCACCATCTGCCAATGATGGCGCATTTGATGTTTGGGCTGCGGAACGCCTGGATGCGACGGCTTGGCTCGCGCCAGAAGCCGGGCGCTTCCTGCGCATTGACTACGTGCTGCCGCGACCGGTGAATGGGCCGGAGGGGGGACGCCTACTGCGGTTTGACCAGAGTTATTTCTTGGAGACCGACCCCACTTATAATGTCAGCTTGGTGACGGCCCTCACGGTCAAGTTCGAAGCCCGCGGCGGCTTACGCACCATTCGCAAAAGCTATACCGCACGGACCCTGCGTGCCGAAATTTTCTTTGCGACACCGGAAGATGAGGCCGCCTTCCTCAGCGAACATGGATAGAAGGTTTCGCAACCGAGCGGTGGCATGTCAGTCGATTGCTTTCCATCTGTACCTGGTCAGCTAGATTAATCGCCATGACGATTCACATGGTAAAGCTCTGCGTCGGCGCAGACAGCATAGATGATATGATCGCCTGGCAAACGCGCCAGATGCGAACATTGCCCAACCCGGTTCATCATACACGTATGTTTCCCAAACGCGCCGAAGACCTTTTAAAGGGCGGGTCGATTTATTGGGTCGTCAAACGGGCGATCCGATTTCGCCAAAGGATCATAGAGATCCGCAAGGTCGATGACCATGATGGCCGATCCCTATGCGAGTTACACTTCGACCCCGAATTGGTTCAAACATATGCTCAGCCAAAGCGGCCATTCCAGGGGTGGCGGTATCTCAAGGCCGGTGATGCGCCCCGAGATTTGAAGTCCGGCGAGCAGGCCGTCGATGTGCCGCCAAATCTGGATGAGGCATTAAAAGCCGCCGGAGTTTGGTGAGCTCTTGTCCTGAAGTCCCGACAAAAATGGAACCCTAGTCCTTAGCCACGCATATGGTGTTTGTTGAGGGTCCAACCAGGTGAGGGACAGAACATGAAAATCAAATCGACATTGGCAGCCGCCATGGTGATTGCGAGCCTTCCAGCAGCCGCTGACACAGCGTCGTCCAATAATGGCGCGGTAATTATCGGCCCCTTACAGGTCTCCAATACCCAGGCGCTTTATTTCGGAACCATTGCACCGAGCGTTTCCGCTTCGGGTACGGCCAATCTTGTGCCAAGCGCGTCTGCGGCAACACGCACATGTAGCGCTGAACTTGCGTGCCTGACCAATGACTTTACCCAGGCCGAATTCACAGTCATTGGCGATATAGACCGGGTCGTGACCTATGATGTGCCTGCAAATGTCTCGGTCTCCAACGGATCCACGGGTAACATGACAATCGCCTTAGCCGGAGAGTCAGCAATTAATGGTACCCGCGTATTAACTGGAGGTATCTCACGGCTTAATTTCGGAGGAACGCTGTCAGTGGCTGCGAACCAGCCCCCCGGCGACTATACCGGCCAGTTCACCCTGACGGTGGAATATCAATAAGAAACCTTATGTAGGCCAGTGATGGCGGCTTGGTTGATCTCGACCAGGCCGCCTCTTGGCTGATATGGAGCGGCAATCAAAATATTATCAGGCCAATTGCGCCGGTTGTCCAAGGTCAATCCGAGGATAAAAATCAACCGGACCGCCGGCAATCAATACACAGCGGAGGATAACGAGGTCATTCTCTTCTAGCTCTCTGATTGGTACTTTGGCATTTCGGGTTAATCCATCGGCTTGTTTTTGCAGGATGCCATCTGCTGTCGGTGCATAGATATAGTACTGCCAGGCGAGAACAGGATTGATTTTTGCCTGTCCTTCCAAGACGCTATGGTCACCCATTCGGTAAAATCCAGCAGGGCGGCGTGTACTTGGCGGTTGGGTATAATTGGCGGCGACGCTCCTAATAAATCCGCCTTCCGTTAGTTCCATCCGGAAGAAATCGCAGCCAGGCACCCCCCCCCGCTGAAAGCAAGCTGGCTAACCTCCTGGGCGATCTCCTCAAGATTTGCATTTTTTGAGACGTCGACAATTGGCGCGTTGCGAAATTTTGTTGCTTGAAATCCCGTTGCGCCGCGACTCGGCGGTATATTTGTTGTTCCGAAATAGATCCCGACGGCAGCAAGGCAGACTTTCGGCATTTGGTTTCTCCATCCCTGACTAATATGCGTTGCGATCCTGCAACGAACTGGTTTTAATCAGAGACGGTGGGATTAATTGTGAGATGTGTCACAATAAAAGAAAATTATCCTAAATCCCGCCTAGGGTGACATCAAGATTATCGATCAGGCGTGTCTTGCCGTACCACGCGGCTCCGAGCAGGCGCGCTGCGGGAGGTGAGGCGTTAATTGAGGGGGGTAAGGACTCCAATGTCTCGGCGTTTACGAGGGTCACATAATCTACGGACGAAAAACCACACGCAATTAGGTGCGCTTTCGCTTCGCCGAGCGCCATTTCAATATCTGTGCCGGCTTCGATCCGGCACCGCGCCCTGTGGAGCGCTGCAAACAGTCCGCCGGCCCCCCGGCGGTCCTCGTCCGTTAGGTAGAGATTGCGCGAGGATTGAGCGAGGCCGTCTGGGTCGCGGCTGGTTGCTGCTCCCACAATCTCAATATCGAAACCGAGATCCTTCACCATTTGGCGGATGATCTGCAACTGTTGGTAGTCTTTTTGGCCGAATACGGCCAAGTCCGGTGCAATGTGAATAAAGAGCCGCGCCACCACCGTTGCGACGCCATAGAAGAAGTGTGGCCGCGGCCCACCATCCAGCAGGTCGGATAGGCCTTCAACACGCACATTCGTCACCGAGCCTTCCGGATACATCTCGGCGACGCTTGGGCAATAGGCAATATGGCAACCAACGCTTTCCAATTTGGCGCAGTCTTCGTCTTCGGCCCTTGGATAGACGTGGAGATCCTCGCCCGGGGCGAATTGTTCCGGGTTTACGAATATGCTGGTAATGACCCGGTCGCACCTCTTTAGGGCGTCCTCGACGAGCGAGAGGTGCCCTTGGTGAAGGGCACCCATCGTGGGCACAAAACCAACCCGCAATCCATCGGTTCGCCAGGCGCGGACAATCGCGCGGATTTCGCGCTTCGTGCGCACGCGTGGAAGAGAAGATTTTATCATTAATTTTGGTCAATGGTTAGCAGAGGTAAACGGGTTGTTAACCGATTGGGCGCAAATTTCCTACATGACACATCGCATCCTTACCGCTCTTCGCCGCCTGGTGTTGCCCCGGGTACTCAAGTCCCTTCAGGTGCAGGAAATCGCGACATTTCCTACCGAACCCGACGAGGCCCATCCAGATCGTGGTTTAGATGCAGATGTCTGGATTTTTGAGGCAGAGCCGACTGTTGCGCATCATGTGTCTGAACTTGCTGATCAAATGGACCGTCTTGGCGGTGCGCTGAACAATCTCCGCGCGCTTGTCAGCGATATTTCCTGCGATGCGCCTGCTGATGCGCAGCGTGCTCTGGCACCTGTATCGGGCGTGATTTGGTCGGAAACTCTACTGTTCGATGGTGAGCCGCAGCCGATGATGGATCAGCCTCTGCTCGCGCACGACGATTCCGATTTCCTTTTCGACAATATTCAGCCCATTATCCCCACTGCCGCAAACGGCATGACACTCCCAACATGCGTACAGGCGTCTATGCCAAGCTAGACTGAGATCGCTCAACGCCGTTTTGGAGTAAGTGGATGGCCGCCGATGGATATGCCCCTTTGGGCGAAAACAGCGAATTGTCGAACGATCAATTGCCGCGTGATGCGCGCGTTATTGTTGTTGGCAACGAAAAGGGTGGGGCTGGCAAATCGACGGTCTCTATCCATTTATCGGTTGCACTTATGCGTTCGGATATGAAGGTCGGTGTTATTGATCTGGATGTCCGCCAGCGAACCTTAACGCGTTATCTTGAAAATCGTATGCGCTGGATGCGGTCCACGGGCTCAAAGCTTCCGATGCCGGAAGTTATTCGTGTCGACGCCAGCGATGCAAGGGACCTTGATCAAGCCGAAGCGGAAGAGAAACAGCGTTTTCTAAACAGCTTTAATCGCCTCCGAGCGTCTTGCGATTTTCTTATTATTGATGCGCCCGGCGGCAATACGTTCCTGTCCCGGCTTGCCCACACATATGCCGATACGCTGATTACGCCGTTAAACGATAGTTTCGTGGATTTTGATTTGCTGGGCGATGTGAATCCGCAGACATTGGACGTTATTCGCCCAAGCTTTTATTCTGAGATGGTTTGGAACTGTCGCAAGCAAAAAGCGCGGACCAGCCGGCGGCCCATCGATTGGATCGTCATGCGCAACCGCATGTCGCCGCTTGAGGCCCGCAACAAGCAAAAGGTCGGCGAGGCGCTGGACAATCTTGCCAAGCGCATCGGTTTCCGGATGGCAGCTGGGCTGTCCGAACGCGTTATTTATCGTGAGCTCTTCCCGGCTGGTTTGACCTTGCTTGACCTAACCGAGCAAGGCTCAAACATCTCTTTTACCATGAGCCATGTTGCTGCCAGGCAAGAGCTGCGCGATCTGATGATCGTTATGCAATTGCCTGAACTCGTCGGCAAAGAAGTCGGTTTTTAGGATCCTTTTTGAACAGCGAGCATCGGGCAGGCGTCGCTTGGTACGGATTCCAGTTCAGCCGTCATCCATTCGATCGCACTTTTCATCTCGAGCCTTAGCATTGAAAATACGACAAGATCGGCCCATCCCCCATCTGCCGTACGCATGTATTGTCTGAGCCTTGCCTCTCGGGTTGCGCCGATCCATTTCATAGCTCGCATGGCTCCCTTGTTTCGTGGATCAACGTGCCATGTGAGCCGTTTGGCACGCCAGTCATAGGCGCGCTGGATCATCATCAATTCGGCTTCCTGGTAAACTGTCGTAAGGCGCATGTTTGTCGGATGCCACGCAATGCCAAGCCGCACTTGGCGATGCAGCGCGGATATATCGACAAAACCGATGATGCCCGCAAATTGCCCGTCGGATTTCAAGCGCAGTGAGAAGCAGACAATCTGCCCGGTGCGCTGCATTTCCAGTACATGGGCAATATAGCCCTCGACCGTAGAGACACCTTTGACCCGAGGCATCCAAGTCCACATTTGCCGGACGGCATCATCCGTTGGGAAGTAGGCGGCGTGAGCCTTCGTAAAGAGCTCTGCGCGTAAATTTGGGGACTCAAGTGGCAGTTGGTCGAGCTTGGGCACGGAAGTTAAGTCCGGTTATGGGAGTCGCGTGATAGGGTGGGGTACCATACCGTTTGGTGATCTTCTTCTGAATATCTGTCGCTTTTTTGGAGGTGCTGCAGGCTGCAGTTAATCTTCCAGCAAAAGGTCGGATGCACCTTCTGCGATGCCAGTGCCCGTTGGGACAGCTACGCCGGATACATTGAACGGCTTTTCATTTACCGCATCAAACGCAATTCTTGCCCTTAGATTTGGACGGTCTTGTAAGGGGCTAGGTGCAGTTTCAAGTGCTGTATAAGCGGCTTCTATCAATTGAGCGACGTGGCTATTGCGGGCCCTGGCAGTGTTGCCGCCAAGCATGATGGCGACAATGCGCTGTCCATCCCGCTCGGCCGAGGCCATCAGATTGAAACCGGAAGCACGCGTATATCCGGTCTTGATGCCGTCCACGCCTTGTACACTCTCCAAAAGACGGTTGTGATTCTTGTATGTCGTCCGACCCCAGGTAAACCGGCGATTGGAGAAGTAGTGGTAATAGTCGCCATGATCATCCAGCACAGCTTCGGCGAGCCGGGCCATATCCCGAGCGGTGGTTACTTGGCGATTGTCTGGCAGTCCGGAGGCGTTGTAAAATCGCGTATGTTCCAGGCCTAGATGACGCGCTTTTACCGTCATAAGAGCAGCGAACCGTTCCTCGGTGCCGCCAATGCGCTCAGCGACAACGACGGCCACATCATTGGCAGATTTGGTCACAAGGGCGTAGATTGCGTCTTCCACAGAAATCGTCGAGCCGGCACGCACACCGAGATCCGATGCCGGTTGGCGATCGGCCACTCTAGAAACCGGGAGCTGCTCCGTCAGACCAATATCCCCCGCCTTTATGGCGTCGAACAGCATGTAAAGCGTCATCACTTTTGTGAGGGACGCTGGAAAGCGTGTATCGTCGGCAAATCTGGCGTGTAAAACCTCATCGGTATCTGTATTGACAACGATCGAGGCATATCGCTCTTGAGCGTCGGCTGTTGGCGTAAAGACTTTCAGGCCGCCCACGATGCTGGCGATCATTGCAATCTTCCAAATCGCCGACGTCCGAAACATTTACAAACTCCAATCGCGGGGCAGGTCGAAAACCATTTTTCGTCTAACGAAAGTCTAATATGTGTCGTATTGATTTGACGATCCGTTAACGATGTTGCGAGCAGCCGTATTTCTTATTGTGCGCCGCACAATTTTTCTTGCGATTGCGAAATTTTTATGTTAATAAGTTAGCAGGCAATTTCACAACGGAGCGGCGAAAATGGCAAAGGCAAATGGCAAGGCAAAAGGTGGAGCGGAGGCATTCGACGCCTTTTCCGAGGCACCGGCGGAGGCCATGAAAAAGTCGTATGAGCGCATGATGGCGTTTGGCGGCGATTTTGCTGAACTAAACCGGACCGGGCTTGAGGCTTTAACCCAAAGTGCTCGCGCTGCCGGTAAAGGCTTTGAGGCCATGAACGCGCAGACCCTGTCCTTTATGAAACAGACCATGGAACAAACAATGGAAGCCTCTCGCGCGATGACGGGGGTGAAGTCCATGGGGGACATGACTGAAATGCAGGCCACTTACGCCAAGACCACATTTAAAGCATATGTGGAGCAAATGAACGAAATGGCTGGCCTATTCGCATCAACGATGCGCGAAACGGTAGAGCCGTTAAATGCTCAGGCCGGCGCGGTTGTAGAAAAGTTTCAAGGCGCAGCTTAATCGGTTCTCCTGAAGACTGGTAGAGTTCGAAAAGCCGGCATTTTGTCGGCTTTTCTTTTTATATGCTGCGGGGTGCAAAGCATCCAGCGGCAATGCTACGCTTATATCCATGATGGACAGTGTAGATTTCCGCACACTCAAGCGGCCCCGCTCACCGAATACGCACCTGTTGGCTCCTGAGGACCTTTGCGAGGAAGCCAAACCGGACCGTTTCTCGCCGATTTTACCCGTAGCCCCCGATAAACTGTTCGACCTTCTGCTCGCCG
Source organism: Pseudomonadota bacterium (assembly GCA_038532405.1). GTDB lineage: Bacteria > Pseudomonadota > Alphaproteobacteria > Caulobacterales > Hyphomonadaceae > CALLCD01. The sequence continues at coordinate 8,291 of JBCBAO010000006.1, forward strand.
TGATCGATGAGCGGACAGATTGGCGAATTGAGAACGTGGACCGGGCCAGAGGTATCATCCATTTCGTGTCCATCAGTCGGCTCATGCGATATAAGGATGATATCGATATACTTGTGCTTCCGGCTGAAGCTGGCGACCCGGCTGGCCAGCATGGCAGCCGCCTCGCCATTTATTCGCGCTCGCGTATTGGACACTCTGATCTTGGGGCGAATGCAAAACGTGTGAGTCAACTGCTGGAAAGCCTAAAGACTGTGCAGGTTAGGCCTTGATCAAATCTAAGGCTGCGGTCAGGCTTAAAACACAGAAAATTCGACCTATGTTTACCAAGATGATTTGTTCGACTGTTTCACCTGTAAATCTACCGGCAATGATGTCGGATGATCCTATCTCGCCCGGCAATGGCGATGAGAATCAGACCGGCCTTGCAACCAAGACCCGAGTGAAAACGAAGAAACCATCGCTCTATCGGGTTGTTGTCTTAAACGATGACTACACACCGATGGAATTTGTCGTGTTTATCCTGGAGCGGCTTTTCAACAAGAGCCGCGAAGAAGCCACCAGGATTATGCTCCACGTCCACAATCATGGCGTTGGAGTTTGTGGGATCTATACCTATGAAGTGGCCGAAACAAAGGTCGCCCAGGTGCGGGATCTCGCAAGGCGCAATGAGCATCCGCTTCAATGCGATTTGGAAAGGGAAGACTGAGCTTTGCCGTCATTGACCCCCAGCCTGGAAACCGCGATCGAGTCCGCCCTCGGCCTCGCCGCAGAACTGAAACAAGAATATGCCACGCTTGAGCATCTTCTCTTCGCCCTAATTGACGACGAGGATGCGGCAGAAGTTATGGATGCCTGCAAGGTTGACCTGCAGCGTCTGCGGCTAGATCTCACGAGATATATGAATGAAGAGCTTTCGGGCCTCGTTGTCGAGGACTTCCAGGGCCGCGTTCAACCGACGGCTGGCTTTCAACGGGTTGTTCAGCGGGCCATTCAGCACGTCGATATCTCTGGCCGGGACGAGGTCACCGGGGCCAATGTTCTGATTTCCATCTTCTCAGAGAGGGAAAGCCACGCAGCTTATTTTCTCCAAGAGCAGGATATGACGCGTTATGACGCGGTGAGTTACATTTCCCACGGCGTGGCCAAAAAGCCAGGTATGTCAAAATCTCAGCCCGTACGCGGCGCGTCCGAGGAAAACGAGACGCCGGCAAGCGCCAGTGGCCCAGAGGCTCTGAATGCCTACTGCGTAAATTTAAATGAGAAAGCAAAGTCTGGTAAAGTCGATCCTCTGATCGGTCGGGATTTGGAAATCGACCGCTGTATTGAAGTGCTTTGCCGTCGGAACAAAAACAATCCGATCCTGGTCGGCGATCCTGGCGTCGGCAAAACGGCGATTGCCGAGGGGCTTGCCAAGAAAATCGTTGATGGCGAGGCCCCCGAAATTCTGAACGATGCGATTATCTGGTCCCTCGATATGGGCGCTTTGCTTGCTGGTACGCGGTATCGTGGTGATTTTGAAGAGCGCTTGAAATCCGTAATGAAAGAGCTTGAAGAGCAGGATAAGGGCATTCTGTTTATTGATGAAATTCATACGGTCATCGGCGCTGGAGCGACCTCTGGCGGGGCTATGGATGCGTCTAACCTTCTGAAGCCTGCGCTCCAGAATGGCGGCCTGCGTTGCATGGGATCGACGACGTTCAAAGAATATAAACAGCACTTCGAAAAGGATCGCGCACTCGCACGCCGGTTCCGTAAAATCGACGTTGTCGAACCAAGCGTGCCGGATACGATTAAGATCCTGCTTGGTTTGAAATCAAAGTTCGAAGAGTTCCACGCATTGCGCTACACCAACGATGCGATCAAGTCCGCTGTTGAGTTATCAGAGCGATACATCACGGATCGCAAACTGCCGGATAAGGCGATAGACGTGATCGATGAAGCCGGCGCGACCCAATGGCTGAAACCTGCTGGCAAACGGCGCAAAACCGTAGGCGTCACGGACATTGAAGCGATCGTTGCCAAAATTGCACGTATTCCGCCAAAACAAGTTACAAAGGATGATGCCAAACAGCTGGCCTCATTGGAAAAAGACCTGAAGCGTGTCGTTTTTGGTCAGGACCCGGCGATCGAAGCGCTCTCCGCTGCGATCAAGCTTGCCCGGGCCGGCCTGCGAGAGCCGAACAAGCCGATTGGATCTTACCTCTTCTCCGGTCCTACGGGCGTCGGGAAGACTGAGGTTGCTAAGCAGCTCTCGTCTATTCTTGGGGTCGAACTGCTTCGTTTCGATATGTCTGAGTATATGGAGCGGCACACCGTCAGTCGCCTGATCGGCGCGCCTCCCGGATATGTGGGATTTGACCAGGGCGGTCTGTTGACCGACGGCGTGGATCAGCATCCCCATTGCGTGCTGCTGCTCGATGAGATCGAGAAAGCTCACCCTGAGCTCTTCAACATTCTGCTTCAGGTGATGGACAATGGAGCTCTGACGGACAGCAACGGCCGGAAAGTCGACTTCAGGAATGTTATTCTGATCATGACCACGAATGCTGGTGCGGCAGATGCGTCCAAGAACTCCATCGGTTTTGGACGTGGCAAAAAGGATGATGAGCAGGAAGAAGCGCTCAAACGCCTCTTCACGCCTGAGTTCCGCAATCGCCTCGATAGCGTCATTGCATTTGGTGGACTGACGCCAGAAATTATAGAACGTGTGGTCGAGAAATTTGTCCTGCAGCTTGAGGCACAGCTCGCAGATCGCAATGTCACCATTGAGATGAGTGACGCCGCACGAGCTTGGCTCGCTGGCAAAGGGTTTGATGCCGACTTCGGCGCAAGGCCGCTGTCGCGCACGATCCAGGAGCATGTCAAAAAGCCGATGGCTGAAGAACTTCTTTTCGGCAAGCTTGCCAAAGGTGGTGCCGTCAAAATCGATGTCGATAAGAAAGACCCATCGAAACTTGCCTTCACCTATATCGAAGACAAGTCGCCGAAACCCAAGGCGAAGGCGGGTGGCGATGCGCCGGAACCCGTTTGATGCCGGAAGACCTTAAGGGCAATGCCGAATCTCGGATCCCGTGGCGACGGCCGACGGATCTCAGATTAAACCAGGTTACCATCAAGGTGACGGACTTGCATCGATCGATTGCGTTTTACGAAATTCTCGGCCTAAGGCTGATTGTTTCAACCGGTAATCCCTATGCCCGTTTTGAATGTGCTGATGGGGGCACTACATTTTCCTTGAGCGAAGTGGAAACTGTGGTGCCGGGGGCAACCGGCCTTTACTTTGAGGTCGACAATGTTGCCGCGAGCGTAGAGGCGTTAGCGGCCCAGGGTATTGTCTTCGATACGCCGGTCACAGATGAATCCTGGCTGTGGACGGAAGCCTGGTTTCGCGATCCAGATGGCCATCGACTTTGTATTTACCATGCTGGCAAGAACAGACGTTTTCCGCCATGGCGCCTCGGCGAGCCCTAGAATATATTTCGCCAGTCAACCTTCGCCTTCGCAAACAAATTGCCACCTTCCACGGCACGGTCAAAGTTCGGATCGTAAACCGGTCCGCTGGTATAGGTCTCGCCGATTTCTGCAAATTGTTCCGCCGTCCCAATCCTCAAATCGTTCCGGTCAAATGCGGAGGTTGTATAGCCATCGAAAAAGTCTTGCCGCTGCAAATGCTTGCGCTCTGCAAAGTTCTGGGAGGCTTGGTCGGTTAGTGTGTCCGTCGTTTCATTAGCGGATCCGAAATAGGATGTGACTTCACCGGGTTGATACGCAACATCCGGTCCATTGCTATACCAATTGGTGGAAGGTTCCACGCTTGTTTTAACCGGAAGTTCGGCTGAGTCTGCGATTGCCAGAGGGGCCCCGGCGAAGGCGGCGATTGCAATAAGGGCGGGGGCGATCTTGACCATGGAACCTATCCTTCTGCTCAAGGATCAATATGAGGTTCGCCCTGTCACGGAACAATTCAAGCGCGTTCACGAGATCGCTAGAAGATCTCCCGCCAGTTGACCTTTGCCTTCGCCGCAATGGTGCTTTCATTGTTCCGGAACTCAAAATTGGTATCACCATCGAAGTTCAAGAAGAGTTGCTCACCGATCACGGCAAACTGATCCGATGTGCCGATTTTCAGGTCCCCCTTGGACAAAGCAACTGGGCAGTAGCCACCAAATTGCGGAGCAAATTTTTCGGGATCGGCTTTGAATGCCTCTAGATTATCCTGGGAGGAGAAACGCCATTCTGCATTTTGCCACATCACGCTTAGCGCCGGATCCCCGTCAACTGGCAGGTCTTCCGAGAAATAAGCCACAACATCATGGCCAGAAACGGCAACGCCATTGCCATACCAACTCGCTTGCTCCGGCTCCACCTTGACGAGGGCTGGAACGGAGCTGGCCGAAGATACCGTGCCATCTTCCGCTATGGCGGAAGCACTGAAGATAAGACAAGCAGCCGTAAGGGAAATGACACGTCGAATGGCAAGGTTTGGCATGGGGTGGGGCCTCCGCTCAGATCTGGCTTTATAAGATCTATACATAGCGAGACGGCGCGTGCGGCAACAGGGCCCCAGGGGGGAAAGTGAAATATCCGTATCAAAACCGAAAAGGCCACCCTGTTTGGGGTGGCCTCCGTGAGCTTGGCAAAGCTCCTGGTTCCCGGCGTGTGTTGTTTGACAATACACGCCTTTGTATCTGTATCAGTTCACGCGAAGAGGCTGCTCCACGCGGTCACCTTGGGATACGGACCCATTTGCCCTACCTGGTTTCTCACTCGACATTGGATCACCTCCTTTCAGTTGCTAAAAAACAGTCAGGCGACTCGGCACCTGACTGTTTGATATTAGCCGACGATTTGATGAAGGAAAGCTAAATCCCCGGCAGAACGAAAAAGAGCGCGGCATCAAAGCCGCGCTCTCCTACGCTTACACTACTCTACTAAACGTGTTGGGCGCTCTAGTAGCTCTGGTTTTCTGCCAGCACGCCTACGGCAAGGCCGATGATCGCACCCGTCGCGACCGAGGCGAGAATGGCGTCATTTGACCCCTTGTCGCAAACCCAGTGATACCCCGTTGGTGGTGCATACAGGCCATATCCGCCGAAATCATTGATAATGATCGTGTTGGCATGGATTCCGTAGAACCCGCCGATGGCATAGGCCGGGACATAGTTTCTACGGAAGCTTGGCGCAACATATCGTGGACCGAGATATCCCTTGAAGCCAGCATGGGGACGGAACCCATAAAAATTGTTGCGGAACCTGCGCCCACTTCGGAAGCCGCGGCCGCCATGGAAGCTACGGCCTCCGTGGAAGCGCCGGCCCCCATGGAATTTGCTGCCTCCAAACCCGCGCCCGCCATGGAAACCGCGGCCTCCATGAAACCGGCGGCTGCCATGGAACCCGCGATTGCCGCGAAACCCACGATTGCCTCGGAAGCCACGCCCGCGATGCCCTCGAAATCCACGTCCGCGGTTGCCGCGGAAATTTCGCCCATGGTGGGCCAAATGGACGTCAGCGCCGCCACTGCTCAAGCCGGTAGAGCTTTTGAAAGACGTTTTGCCCTGCTTCTGCTGAGCTGTAGCGGGTAGTGTGACCAAAGAGGCAGCAAGCGCAATCGCTGCGCCGATCTTTGTGGTCTTGTTGAGAATGCCCATGGAATTCTCCTTTCGCTTGGCGGGGGCCTGCAAAGTGGCCATCGCACTGAAACCGCCGAGGTTTTCTCGACTGTTGATATGATATTACCTTGACCTATCTGAATTTTAACTGAACGAGCCGTTCAATGGCCGAGCCACTGTCAAATGCTGATATCCGCGTGTCCGAATCCGTCACGATCCCGGCTTGGGAATTGACCGAGCGTTTCGTACGCGCGTCTGGCCCCGGGGGACAAAATGTAAATAAGGTATCGACGGCCGTGCAACTGCGCTGGAACCTTGATCGATCAAGTCTTCCGGCACCGGTCAAGGCTCGGTTTAGACGCCTCTGGAGTGCGCGGATTACCCAAGCCGGGGATATCCTAGTCGAGGCCAAGACCCACCGCAGCCAGGCCTTGAACCGTGAGGCGGCGCGAGCCCGCTTGGCCGATATGGTGCGCAAAGCGCTCAACCCGGTGAAGAAGCGTATTCAAACCCGCCCAGGTGCCCGTGCTGTGCAGCGACGGATCGATGCGAAAAAACGGCGCAGTAAAATCAAATCCCAGCGGGGCCGTATCAGCGACATGGAATAATGTCGTAGGCCCATCCTCGCCCGTTGGGCAGGCCCGGTAGCAGATACTCAAATGGAGCTGCCGCCGACCGAGCTGACAACCGAATGGGTCGCCTTCACCACCCGTTGAACGAAAAAACCACCATCGGCATTATTGCTTTAGGTGCGCATCTGCTTGCCGAAACCATTCGAGGGTTCTCGCATAATGAGCCTCGCCCCAGAACTCGATGAACTTTTGCGTATGAAGGTCGTTTTTGTTCATCAGTGCCTGAATGCGAGTGCTGACGAATTCCGGCGTTAGGGCAAGACCGCATTTCACGACGATGCAGTGTTCCCACTCATCATAGGTTTGGGGCATCGGATTCATGTTGTCGCCTCTTTACGATTAGTTTGTCAGCATTAGACCATCGCGGATACCGGCGCGTTTTTCGTCGTCGGTATAGGTCAGCAACGCTACCCCATTTCTTGGCGACGCCATATCGGAAATGGATCGGGCAGGTCCGTTTTGCTCCAGTCCACTTCGTCGGGTACCAATGCGGCGTCCAGGTGCGCTGTTAAAGCCGGCCAGTCGATGCCGGCTCCAATAAATACCATCTCTTGGCGGCGGTCTCCCCAAGGCTCGCGCCAGTGTTCTTTTAGATAGTTTTGCAATGCTGGACCCTCCGGCCAGCGCTCTTGCGGGACGGACGCCCACCATGTGCCCAAAGGAGATACGCTGGAAAGCGCCCCTGCTAGCGAGAACTCAATCAGCCATTCTGGACGGGTCGCAACCCAAAAATGACCTTTGGCCCGAATGACGCCGGGCAAGGCACCGTTCAGCAAGTCGTGGATCGCCTGGGGAGCGAAGGGGCGTCGGCTACGATAGACGTAGGATGTAACGCCATACTCTTCCGACTCCGGCACGTGATCCGCGAAGCCATAGAGTTCCTTGGCCCACATCGGATGGGTTTCGGCCTTTTCGAAATCGAACAGCCCCGTATCGAAGATTTTCGAGGGCGGGACATCTGAATAATTGGCCTCAACAATCTCTGTATCGGCGTTTAGGCTCCGGATGATTTTTCGGGCTGCGTCGACCTGTTGAGACGTGGCATCGTCCACTTTGTTCAATACCACAACGTCTGCAAACTCGATTTGATCCGTTAGCAGATGAACGAGCGTTCGATCATCTTCGTCACCAAGCACCTCCCCGCGATCATGGAGGAAGTCATGGCTAGAGTAATCCTTGAGGAGGTTTACGGCGTCTACAACGGTGACCATTGTATCAATGCGGGCAACGTCCGAAAGGCTGTCGCCATGCTCATCCCTGAAGTCAAACGTCGCCGCGACCGGAAGCGGCTCGGATATGCCCGTGGATTCGATGAGCAGATAGTCAAAACGGCCTTCGCCTGCGAGCCGCCGGACTTCGGCGAGTAAGTCATCGCGCAAGGTGCAGCAGATACAGCCATTGGACATTTCGACCAAGGTTTCATCGGTACGGCTCAACTCTGCGCCGGCCCTCACAAGGTCCGCGTCGATATTCACCTCTGACATGTCATTCACGATCACGGCCACCCGCCGCCCGTCGCGATTGTTAAGAACACGATTGAGCAGGGTTGTTTTACCGGCCCCCAAAAAGCCTGACAGAACAGTTACCGGAAGACGCTCTTCCGACACCGGTATGAAGTTACCCATGAAACTCTCCCGATCGATTTGCAGCTCAACGTCCAGGTTAAGTGGAGAGAAAATAATATGCAATGTTATTACGTATTAAAACTGAGGTGCTGTCTACTTTTCATACGCTCGTCCATGGTGCCTTCGATCGCCATGGCAGCCTTGTTCCGCCGGATCTACTTGCTCGAGGGGTGAACGTGCTTTTGATCTCTTGTCCAAGCGTGAGCCACCATTTTCAGCCTTTATGCCAACGGCCTTGGAATAAGTGACCTCGCTGGTCTAGTCTGTCGGCTATGAGATAAGGGGATCCAAATTATGAGTGTCATTTTTGCCGGTGTCGGCCTCATCGTTGTCATAGGCGCTATATTCGTCTTGCTTTACAACGGTCTCGTGTCGAAGCGTCAAACCGTGAATCAGTCCTTTGCTGATATTGATGTTCAGCTAAAGCAAAGACAGAATCTGATCCCGAACCTGATTGAAACGGTCAAAGGCTATGCTAGCCACGAAAAAGAAACATTGGATCAGGTGGTTGCTGCGCGCAATTCGGCGATAAAGGCAAACAATGTTAATGATGTTGCCGCTGCCGAGGAGGCATTGACGGGGGCACTCGGCAAGCTTTTTGCGCTGGCTGAAGCCTATCCTGATTTAAAGGCCAACACGAACTTTCTGCAATTGCAGGATGAGCTTTCGGCCATTGAGGACAAGCTTGCGGCAGCTCGGCGTTTCTTTAATTCGGCGGTCCAAGACTACAACACAGCGACCGAGCAGTTCCCTGGCGTTTTAGTGGCAAACTGGTTCAATTTCGAGCGGCGGGATTTCTTTGATGTCGGCGACGATCGTACAGCGCTCTCCAGTGTTCCGAAAGTCGATTTTTAAGGCATTTTCCAATATTTGTCGGTCTGTCTTGACCAATTGCGCAGGTTTCCATGGAGTTTGGTCTTTCCCAGACCCGAATCCTCGCATAAGAGGCACCTTTAGCATTCAACATTATCGTAGCAGCCGGAAACATGGGGTCTCCGGCCAAAAGCTGCGCGCGATAAAAAGGCGGAGCCATGCCAAAGCGCACCGACATTCAATCGATCCTTGTAATAGGGGCTGGCCCAATCATCATTGGCCAGGCGTGCGAGTTTGACTACTCCGGTGTGCAAGCGATCAAAGCGCTGAAGGATGAAGGCTACCGGGTGATCCTGGTGAATTCCAATCCGGCCACGATCATGACCGACCCGGACCTTGCCGACGCGACCTATATTGAGCCGATCACCCCGGACTTTGTTGAGAAGATTATAGCAGCGGAAAAACCGGACGCCCTCTTGCCGACCATGGGGGGACAAACCGCCTTGAACTGTGCCCTCGATCTTCAGCGGCTCGGGGTTCTGGAAAAATACGGGGTCGAGCTTATCGGTGCCAAAGCCGATGCCATTAATATGGCTGAAGACCGCAAGCTTTTCCGCGAAGCGATGGACCGGATCGGTCTTGAAAACCCAAAGGCGGTCATCGTCTCATCTCCCGAGGTCCAGCGCGCCGATGGGAAGACGGATTATGACCGTATACTTGGGTTGAAAGAAGCCATGGATGTGCTCGACCATATCGGCCTGCCAGCGATTATCCGCCCTGCTTTTACCCTTGGCGGTACCGGTGGCGGCGTTGCTTATAACCGTGAGGAATATGAAGAGATCGTAAGGGGTGGCCTTGCAGCATCGCCCGTTGCCCAGGTGCTGATTGATGAAAGCCTGCTCGGTTGGAAAGAATATGAGATGGAGGTGGTTCGCGACCGGGCGGACAATTGCATCATCATTTGCGCCATTGAAAACATAGATCCCATGGGCGTCCATACGGGCGATTCCATTACGGTCGCGCCGGCGCTGACGCTCACCGACCGGGAATACCAGGTCATGCGGAATGCATCGATCGCCGTCCTCCGAGAGATTGGTGTGGAGACCGGTGGCTCGAATGTTCAGTTCGCCGTCAACCCAAAGGATGGCCGGTTGGTTGTGATAGAGATGAACCCGCGGGTCTCCCGGTCCTCCGCTCTTGCGTCGAAGGCCACTGGGTTCCCGATCGCCAAAATTGCAGCCAAACTCGCCGTCGGATATACTCTGGATGAGCTCGACAATGATATCACCGGTGTCACCCCGGCCTCCTTCGAGCCGACAATCGACTATGTTGTGACCAAGCTGCCGCGCTTTGCCTTTGAAAAGTACCGAGGAGCTGAACCTTTACTTTCGACGGCCATGAAGTCTGTCGGCGAAGCCATGGCCATTGGCCGGAGTTTCCAGGAAAGTTTGCAGAAAGCCTTATGTTCCTTGGAAACGGGGCTTTCCGGGCTCGATGATATGGACTTCGAAAGCGAAGATGCCTTGAGAGCCGCGCTCGCCATCCAAACACCAGACCGTTTATTGATCACCGCAGAGGCATTTCGCCGTGGCCTAACGGTTGAAGAGGTTCATCGGATTACAAGTATCGACCCCTGGTTCCTGCGCCAGATTGCCGAAATCGTTGATGTGGAGGCAGGGGTGCGCCGAGATGGATTGCCAGAGGTTGCTGAGGATATTTTGGCCCTAAAATCCATGGGGTTTTCCGATGCGCGGCTCGCTAAATTAACAGGACAAGCCGAAGACGATGTCCGGTCTATCCGCCATGGCTTAGGCGTACGCCCGGTTTACAAGCGCATCGACACCTGCGCCGCCGAATTCGCCGCAAAGACGCCCTACCTCTATTCCACTTACGAGCATCCAGCCTTTGGGGCCGACGCACCTGACTGTGAGGCCCAGGTTTCTGATCGGAAAAAGGCGATTATCCTCGGCGGAGGCCCAAACCGGATCGGGCAAGGGATCGAATTCGACTATTGTTGCTGCCACGCGGCCTTTTCGATGGACGATCTCGGGATTGAGTCTGTGATGGTCAATTGTAATCCGGAGACAGTCTCAACAGACTATGACACGTCCGACCGGCTGTATTTTGAACCGCTCACCGAAGAGCATGTGTCCGAAATCATCGCAAAGGAACAGAGCCGCGGCGACCTTGCGGGCGTTATCGTTCAGTTTGGCGGTCAAACGCCTTTAAAGCTTGCCACGCCCCTGCACGAGGCTGGCATACCGATCTTGGGCACGAGCCCGACCTCCATCGATTTGGCGGAGGACCGGGAACAGTTTGCAACCCTGCTTGATACGCTCGGTATTAAGCAAGCCCCCTCCGCCATCGCCCGCACAGAGGAAGAGGCTTTAGAGGCCGCTCGGACACTTGGTTATCCGGTCATGTTGCGGCCGAGTTTCGTGCTTGGCGGCCGGGCAATGGAGATCTGCCGGACCGATCAGGACATCCAGACTTTTGCCAAAGCGGCTTTGGAAGAGGCAATGAAAACCGGCCGGGACGACCCCTCCCTGTTTCTAGACCGTTATCTCTCAGATGCCATCGAGGTTGATGTAGACGCCCTTTGCGATGAGCGCGATGTCCATATCGCTGGCGTCATGGAGCATATTGAGGAGGCTGGCGTGCATTCCGGGGACAGCGCATGTGCGCTGCCACCCTATACCTTGTCTCCCGCCATGGTGGGACGCTTGTCTGAACAGGCTATCGCTCTTGCAAAGGCTTTGAAGGTCAAGGGTTTGCTCAATGTTCAGTTCGCTGTGAAGGGTGACGAAATTTTCGTGCTAGAAGCCAATCCCCGTGCCTCCCGCACGGTTCCATTTGTTGCTAAAGCCGTTGGGGCACCGATTGCAGGGATTGCAGCAAAAATTATGGCGGGTGAGCCCCTTGCCAATTTCGATCTTCGCCACGCAACGCCAAATCGGATGTGCGTTAAAGAGGCGGTATTTCCATTCGCCCGCTTTGCAGGTGTCGATCCGGTCCTGGGGCCCGAAATGCGCTCCACCGGGGAAGTTATGGGCTGGGCCGACGATTTCGGATCAGCGTTTCTTAAAGGGCAGATTGCCGGTGGCGTCGATCTCCCAACCCATGGGAAGGTCTTTATCTCGGTCAAAGACGGCGATAAGTCGTCCATCGTTGAGGGAGCAAAGACGCTGGTATCCGAGGGATTTGAAATCCTCGCAACGGAGGGAACGGCCGCGTTTTTAAGCACAGAGGGCCTGCCCGTGACCCGCATGAACAAGGTGGTTGAGGGCCAGCCCCACATTGTGGATGCTATGATTAATGGCGATGTTCAATTGGTGTTTAACACGACCGAGGGAGCCCAATCGCTCGAGGATTCGGCCTCCATCCGGTCAACGGCTGTCACCCGGAAAATACCCTATTTTACGACACTCGCGGCCTCGCTTGCCTCTATTCAGGCCATTCAGGCTTTGAAAAGCCATCCATTGGATGTGCGTCCCTTGCAATATTGAATGCAAAGCACAATCTTTTTACGCTGAACAATCCGGCATCTGCCGGGAAATAAAGACGAGACGGTAACCCGATCATGCAAAGAATACCGATGACTGGCGAAGGACATGCAGCCCTGGACGCGGAGTTGAAAAATCTAAAATCCGTTGAACGGCCCGCTATCATCCAGGCGATTTCGGTCGCCCGCGAGCATGGAGACTTGTCCGAAAACGCTGAATACCATGCAGCAAAGGAAAAGCAGAGCTTTATTGAGGGCCGCGTTGCCGAACTCGAAGACAAACTCGCGCGCGCCGATATCATCGATATTACCAAGCTTAGCGGATCAACGGTGAAATTCGGCGCAACCGTTACGATTATCGATGTCGAAAGCGAAGCAGAGTCGACTTACCAAATTGTCGGGGAAGACGAGGCTGACGTTAAACATGGCAAGATTTCAATCACCTCGCCCATCGCCCGCGCCCTTATTGGCAAAGAAGAGGGTGACGAGGTTGAGGTCGCCGCGCCTGGGGGCGCGCGCGCTTATGAAATCGCGGGCGTCGTCTTTCGGTGAGTGAAGCAACGGGATCGCTCGGACCTTCCGTCTGGGCGGTCTCAGATGGCCGGGACGGCAATGTTCGCCAAGTCCAAGCCATAGCCCACGCCCTCAGCGAGACCCAGCGATGGATGCAGATCGCCCATATTGCCGGCGAAGGGCATCGTACAGGGCCTTTAGATCTCACCCCGCGCGCACCCTTTTCATGGCTACCCGCTTCCCAGGCTGTTCTCATAAAACAAGCCCTGCCGCCGGATCAGCGCAATGAGCTTGGGCCACCCTGGCCAAATGTCTGGATCGGTGCAGGGCGTCGGACAGCTCCTTACAGTAAAGACGTTCGAGGCTGGTCAGACTATGAGACACTAACCGTACACATATTGGACCCAGGGATAGACCCCGGCAACTTCGATATCCTTGTCACCCCCGAACATGATGGTGTGGCCGGCGACAATGTGATCGCGACGCGTGGATCGCCTGCTTATTTCGCTGCGGACGATGTTGAGGCTGCAGGGTTGGCGTTTGCGGATCTCGCGGATGAACGTGGCCGTAGTGCAATTATCGTCCTTGGGGGCGATTCGAAAACCCACACGTTCGACAACGCCGCCGCTGATCGGTTAGATGTTCATATTCGGGCTGTTGCCTCGTTATGCGCAATCGCCAGCCTAACGAGG
>JBCBAO010000007.1:0-20938 GCA_038532405.1 Pseudomonadota bacterium
TGAAGCTCCACCCTTCTTTAAGGCCTGTGCATCGTCCCCAGAGTTTTATTACCGCGTGAACAACAATACCGAACTTCTATCCACTTTCGCGATGTTCGGTGATCAGCTGCGCCCGCGGGTTCGCCTGGTGAACTAAGACAATTACCAGCCCCACGGCCGGAGCGGCAGAACAGCCAGCCGATCAGATCTCAAAGTCGCCGGGGCGGTAGCCGGGGTCTGGATAGGCCGGGTCCATCTCCTCCAGGGTGCCGCGGACAAGGCGGGCAATGATGGCGTTGCGCCGGGTGCGGCTGTCTGCCGGGATAATGTGCCAGGGCGCATGTTTGGTGGAACACCGCTCGACGGCGGTTTCATAGGCATTCATAAATTTCGGCCAGAGTTTGCGATCCTCGAGATCTCCCGGGTTGAACTTCCAGCGTTTGTGCGGTTCTTCGAGGCGCTGGAGCAGGCGCTCTCCCTGCTTTTCATGGGACACGTGGAGCATGAATTTGAGGATGACCACCCCATTTTCGGTGAGCATTTTCTCAAACTGATTGATCTGGTCGTAGCGCTGTTCGATGGCATCGGGCGGCGCAAACCCGCGGACCTTCACGACCAGAACATCTTCATAGTGGGAGCGATCAAAGATCCCGATCGTGCCTTTGCGGGGCACCGCATCGTGGATACGCCAGAGATAGTCGTGGGCAAGCTCGGTCTTTGAAGGGGCCTTGAAAGCGCGCACCTGCATACCAAGGGGTGAGGTGTCTGCGAATACATTGCGAATGACACCGGATTTGCCAGACGTATCCATACCTTGCAGCACAACCAGCAGGGCGCGGCGACCCTCGCCATAGAGCTTATCCTGCAATTCATTGATCACCGCTGCGTCTTCAGCGAGGCTTGCGCGGGCCTCCATCTTGTCATCGAACATTTTCGGATGGCGAGTCGGATATGCGCTGAGTTTGAACGCCTTGCCAGGCGGGGCAATAACGTCTTCGCGGACGGCTTTGATGCTTGGATGGGCCATGGATCACTCTGCTCACAATTGACGGTATCAGCCGTGTCCCAGGTCGGTGATCCGGTCAAGTCCGTTGGGTGGAGGCGCGCCCCTCAATTGCCCGATACCTGCAAGCTAAAGTCACGAAAATGTGAGGAAACACCCAGCATTAGAAACCAATTTTAAACCGATTTCGGTCAAGACTGCGCATACACAAAAAAGAATTCCATACTGGAATCGGATTGGTAGTTAGGGGCAGATAAAGAGAATGACTGAGGAAGATTTCCAGTCGTTGCGCGGAATGGCAGGCGGGCCAGCGACCATGTGGCGAACATTGGTCGACCTTTACGAGAATGCATCCATCGGGATCTATCGATCGACCCGGGACGGCCTTCCGGTTTTCGCCAACCCGGCATTTGTTCAAATGATGGGATATGACACCGAACATGAATGGCTGAGCGCTGTTCGAAACATCGAACAGGAATGGTATGTCGACCCGGCACGCCGGCAGGACTTTCTCAATGAGATCGAGAAATCGGGCCACGTGGCAAATTTCGATTCTGAAGTCTTCGTGCATCGCACGGGAGAGAAAATCTGGGTATCGGAGACCGCCCGCGCAATAAAAGACGAGGCCGGAAACACACAGTTCTTCGAAGGGACAATCGAGGACATTACCGCGCGCAAACGACTGGAAAGCGAATTGCTTCAATCGCGGAACCTGGCGCAATCCATGGCGCTAACCGACCCGGGAACAGGCCTTCCAAACCGGCGCGCTCTGCAGACATATCTGGACATGAAACGCGCCGATAGCAGACATTTCGGCGTTGCAACCTTTGTGGTGCGCAGATTTACAGATATCCAGAGCGCAATTGGATATGCAGAAGCCGGCGAATTGATCAAAGCCATTGCCGGACGGATTGAGACGCTGCTACCCGACGCATCGGTGGCGCGGATCGACCATAAAACGTTGGCAACCGTCATCAGTCTGGAAGACAGTGAAGAAGCCGTCGAGAGCATAAATGCTGTGGTTTATGGCTGTGCACAGCCCGTCCAGATCCGATCGGGCGCGGTGGACGTGCAGCTTGTTGCCGGTCTTTCGGCAACCGAAAGCCCCCATGGTATTTCGCAAATCGACCAGGCGCGGATCGCAACCCGGCAGGCTGTGAAGGCAGATACGGCCCTCGGCGTGTTCGATCCGAAATCCCATGGCGACCCGTCCCAGACATTGTCGATGATGACGGAAATGATCGACGCCATGCAATCGGGCGATGCCTATGTCGCGTTCCAGCCCAAGGTCGATATCCGCAATGGAACCATAAGTGGCTTTGAGGCCCTGGTCCGGTGGGACCATCCGGAGCGCGGGCCTATTCCGCCGAATGTGTTTGTTCCAATTGCGGAAAAAACGGGCCGGATCTCCGTTCTGACCAAGTGGGTCCTGGAACAGGTGATTGCCGCCCAGACAGCATTCGGACAGGCAGGCTTGCCAACGCGGGTGGCGGTGAATATGTCCGGCCGTCTGATCGACAATCCGCGATTTGCGGCGGATACTTTGCGGCTCATTCGCGCCTCCCAATCGGACTTGTGTTTCGAGATCACCGAGACCGCTGTCATCAACAATCCGCGGCGGGCGATTAAGGCGATTACGCAATTGCGCGATGAAGGGGTTTCCATCTCCATCGATGATTATGGGACCGGGCTTTCATCCTTGTCTTATCTGAAGCAGATCCCGGCTGATGAGCTAAAGATCGACCGGCTGTTCATAAGCGATCTCCTCACCAAGGAATCGGATCAGTTGCTTGTCCGGTCTACCGTGGACTTGGCCCATGCCTTGGGATTGAGGGTTGTTGCTGAGGGCATCGAGGACGCCGAGACGCTTGGCATGGTCCGCAAGCTGGGGGTCGATAAGGTGCAGGGCTATTATATCTCGAAAGCCAAGCCCCTATCCTTCTGGCTTGGAGAAGGACGCGCACTGCTGGACGCCTATCAATCCCGTGGCGAGACTTCCCCGTCGGCGAAGACATCTTCAGCCGCATAGAAAACCGCCGGGCCAACCAGGTCAGCCGCGGCGGTTTCTGTCTAATCCGGCAGGATCAGGACGAATAATATTCGACGACCTGGGCCGGTTCCATTTTGACGGCATAGGGCACGTCAACAAGCTCCGGAATGCGGACATAGGTGGCCGTCATCGCTTTTGGATCGACCTCGATATATTCCGGCAGATCGCGTTCGGCCGAGCCGAGCGCTTCCAGGACGAGTGCCATATTGCGCGACTTTTCACGCACTTGAACGACATCGCCGGGCTTAAGGCGGTAGGACGCAATATTGGTCTTCACACCGTTGACGAGCACATGGCCGTGATTGACGAACTGGCGCGCGGCAAAAATGGTCGGAACGAATTTCGAGCGATAAACAAACGCATCGAGGCGGCTCTCCAGGAGACCGATCAAATTCTCGGCCGTGTTGCCCTTGCGGCGGACCGCTTCATCATAGGTTTTGCGGAACTGCTTTTCCGTGATGTCGCCATAGTGAAATTTCAGCTTCTGCTTCGCCATGAGCTGAAGGCCGAAATCCGATACTTTCTGGCGGCGGCCCTGGCCGTGCTGGCCGGGCTTGGTTGGGCGTTTGTTGACCGGAGATTTGGGGCGACCCCAAATGTTTTCACCGACACGACGGTCGATTTTGTACTTCGCGCTATGGCGACGTGACATGGTAGTACCTCATTATCGACGCGGGCCGGTGGGCGGCGCTTATTCGCGCCCACGATTGCAACGGCGGCTCCGCACCATCCCGTCCTGAACGCGGGCTTAAAGCGGAAACGCGTGCCTGGGTCAAGCCTTGTCTACTTATCCGAAGTGCTATGCCATAATACGTGTTTTGCATTATAATCTTGCATAACAAGTCTACAACGGATACTGTCCTTCGAATGAAGCTCGAATCCTGGAAGTCACAGCTACGAAAAGGTGCAGCGGAGCTGGCGCTTCTCTCCCTTTTGGGCAGGGATGCATTATCCGGCACGGAGCTCCTGGATCGAATGGCTGACTATTCTGAGATCGGCCTATCGGATGGAACGATCTATCCCTTGCTAAAACGCCTGGAACGGGAGGGACGGATCGCCGGAGACTGGAAATTGCCGACAGGCAGCGGGCGGCCGACAAAGCACTATTCGCTTACGGAAGACGGCCGCATCGCATTGGCGCAAATGCAGCAAACCTGGAGTGTATTTCGCCAAGAACTGACCGCTTTGCTCGGAGATCCCCAATGACCGATCCTGAACGTATTGAGTCCTATACAAACGACCTCGCCAAGGCCTTGGCACCGGTTGCCACAACGGATCGAGATGAGATCATCAGGGAAATTCGCGCCCATTTGGAGCAACGTGCCGATGAGGGGCGGTTGACTGAAGCGCTGGAAGGCCTTGGCTCACCCCAAGCCTGCGCGCGCGCCTTCCGCCAAGAACTCGCCTTGCAAGACGCGTTCGATGATGGGTCTCCGGTGCGCACCTTTCGGGCGCTCTTGGCGAATGCTGCAAGGAATGTGATTGCCTCAGTTGGTCTATTCGTTACGGGCCTGTTTATGCTCATCGCAATCGGTCTCGCTTTCACCGCCTTTGTCGAAATTGTCTCACCGCAAACAACCGGGCTCTGGGTCAACGCAGAGCACAGTTTGATACTTTTTGGCACGCTCGACGAGGGCCGGGGTGATGGCTTTACGGAGATCCTTGGTTTTTGGTATGTGCCGCTGGCTTTGTTAGCGGCGGTGATTTTGTTTGTCGTCGGACAAAAGTCGGCACGATTGTGCTTGGGGCTTATGATCCGCCGCAATAGAAAGCAGCACCTTAGATAAACGCATTGCGGCGGCCAGCAGCGCCGAAGGTGATGTGGGATTGAAGAGCAGTGCAAAACGGAAGGGCCGCGACCCATGAAATCTTCAATATGCACAATTTTGGTGAGCACCTTGCTGACATCCTGCGCCACCACGATCACCCAGAGCACTGTTTTTCAGCCCCAAGCGGACAATCGGCGCGCGCCCGGATCGACGCTTGAGATTGAGCGGGAGGACGACCTGCGCAGTAGCAATGCTCTTGTTCATGGGCGCATCACAACCTCCTTCGGAACAATCGCAACAAGCCATGCGAAAACAGGATCCAATCGACTGATTGTCGCTTGCATGGGCAATGCTGGCGATCGCAAAACCGACGGTATTGGGTATCTCAATGGGCTCGTACCCTATGGCGATGCTTTGGTTTTTGATTATCCGGGCTATGGCGACAGCGCCGGCTCGCCATCATTGCAAGACTTTGAGATCACCATAGATGCAATCGCCGAGCACGCGGCAAAAGCCGATTACGACGAACTCGTTGTGTGGGGTCACTCCCTCGGTGGATTTGTGTGCGGCGAAATCGCAAAGGCGTTGGGCAGCGCTGCAGATGCGATGATCTTCGAAACAACTGCATCGAATGTAGATGCTGTGACAGATGCATGGCTGCCTTGGTATGCCAAACCGTTTGTTAGATTACGGATCGATGAAGGACTGCGGAGCTATGACAACGTTGCCGCGATGGCAGACTTCCACGGACCGATCGCCGTGCTGGGCGCAACGAAAGATCGGCAATTACCGGTCAAACTTAGCCGCGAACTGGCTGAAGGCCTGACCGCCACCGGCAAGGCGGTGACCTATATCGAGTTCGAGGGTGCGCGGCATATGAATGTCTCGACCCATGCTGACTATGCGGCCCGTATGACCTCTTTTTTTGAAGCCCAACTCACCCCGTAAGCCATTTTTTCTACCACGGATGACAGGCCCGCCGTTTCCAGACTAGTGTTTGGAAAACAGGGAAGGAAACAGCTTTGACAAATCTTCAGGACAGGGTGGCGATTGTCACCGGTGCCGCAAGTGGCATCGGCAGGGCATGTGCCGTAAAACTCGCCGTGGCAGGGGCGAAGCTTTATGCGACGGACATCGATATGGAGGGCCTTGCAGAAACGGCGGCCCTTGTCGAAGTACAGGGAGGCACCTGCGCCACCGGCAGCCAAGACGTGACCGACGAGGCCCGCTGGGACGATGTGATTGCCGAGGCGAGCGCCCTTGGACCGGTGAGCATTCTCGTCAACAATGCCGGAGCGGCCCTTGGCGGCCCGATCGAGACCTATTCGCTGGCGGACTGGCGCACCCAGATGGCCGTGAATACCGATAGCGTTTTCCTGGGCACGCGGGCGGCTTTTCGCGCCATGAAGGCGGTGGATGATGCGGCCATCATCAACATCTCATCGGTGGCGGGCCTGCGCGGCGCACCGGGGGCAAGCGCTTATTGTGCGTCGAAAGGCGCGGTGCGACTGTTCACCAAATCGGCTGCGCTGGAGGCCGCCCAACTCGGTTACAAGATCCGGGTGAATTCGGTACATCCCGGCATTATTGACACACCGATCTGGAACAAGGCGGTGACCCGCATGGGAGATGCGCCGCCTGACCAACCGAAGGCACGAGGCTTTTCCATCGACCCTGGCGCAAACACCATCGACCCGGATCAACTGGCCGGCAAAACGACCCCGATGGGCCGGGCGGGTACGCCGGACGAGGTGGGTGATCTCGTCGTGTTTCTCGCCTCGCCGGCGTCAAGCTATATTACGGGCCAGGAATTCGCCGTCGATGGCGGTCTGACGGCACGCTAGAGATCGATGACTGGCACATGAATACGGCATTCTGCTTGGGTTATTGCCGGGTATGAGAGGGTAATTCCAGGCGATGGCGGAGCCTTGCTCCTCCCTCCTGCAAGTGTTTCACCTCATTTGCGCGGGTTCCGTCATCGCTAGCAAAACGCTGCGTCCCAAGCGAAAATTTTCAGGCCCCTTAAAACATGGGCTTAACCCAACGGGCTTATGATATCCCCCGCGCGTGGACAGGATCGAGCAGGGTTCAGATGGGACATCTGGCATCAAACGAGAGTGGATCGATGGGGAACTGGGCGGCCTTGGCCCTGGCCGTTCTAGCCCTGATTGGTTTCGGCACGGGGCTTGGGACCCAGATCATCGATGGCGGTACCGCGCCGGAGAGCCAGGCACAAGCCGGCACACTAGGGACGGTAGCGGACACCCCACAAACTGCCCTCGAACGCCCAAACCAGCAGCCGGCACCTCGGACGGTGGCTGAGCAGGTGGCAACACCTGATCCAGTTCCGACACCCGGGAGGGAGCCAGCACCATTGGCGGCACAGGCTGCGGCCGAACGGATTTCAGAAATGGCACCACCGCCCTCCGCAAAACCCGCTGCTGAGCCGCTGCCACAGGCCCCGGAACAGACACAGCTGGCACCAGCCAAATCGCCGGCCAAATCACCAGCCGGCCTGCAAACGGCGGTGGCAGCCCCGACGCTCGAATTTGAGCTTGGCGAGGCGCTTTCCATTACGCCTATTTTGCCCGAGACAACGGCCAGACCGCCCCTGGCAGAGCCTGTTATCGCAGAGCCCCAGCCGACGCTCGCCCCCGAAACGGCTCTCGCTGCTGCCAGTTTACGCCTCGCCCCGGACACCAGCCTCAGGGACTGCGACGTATGCCCGGAGCTTGTGGCGATTGTGCCAGCGCCTGGTCAACCGGCCTTTGCGATTGGGCTGACAGAGGTCACCATTGGCCAGTATACAGCCTATCTCAGCGATATCGACGCCCTGCCCGGCCAAGGCGAAGGTGACCGCTATCTCGACCGGCTGCGGGCGCGGGATCCCCTGATGCCGGGCTTTGCCCAGATGGGCGATCATCCGGCGACCTTTATCTCCCTGGTGGATGCCAAACGCTATGCCGCCTGGCTGAGCGAAAAGACGGGCGAGAATTATCGGCTGCCCACCGAAGCAGAATGGCTGCACGCCGCCCGGGCGGGAACCGCGCGGCGCTTTGTCTGGGGCGATGTGATCCTGCGGCCGCCTTGCCTGTTCGGCAATGTCGCCGACGCTTCGACCCGGGGCGTGATTGACATTCCGGGCCGGCTGGGCTGCCGCGACGGACACCCGACAACGGCCCCGGTTGCCGCCTTCCGCGCCAATGGTTTCGGTCTTTATGATATGACGGGCAATGTCGAGGAATGGGTGGATATCTGCGGCGGGCGGCCCGATTGCAGATCCGGCGCAGTGATCGGCGGATCCTGGGCATCCAATCGGGATGAATTGCGGCTTGCGGATCGGCGGGTTGAACGGGCCGGCGTGCGGGATAATCGGATCGGGCTTCGGCTCGTTCGGGATCTCTAGGGCACGCTAGGGGTCTCGTTTTATACGGGCCTTGCCGCGCCCCACGGCCAGCGCCTTGATGGCCCCGCGAAAGGTGCGCACCTCCTGGGTTGTCCAATGGCCGCGGGTGAATGCCGCACGCAGGTTTTGAACCATGACGGCGGTTTTCTCCGGCGGGAAGAAATATCCCGCCCGCTCCAACTCAGCCTCCAAATGCTCGAACATGCCGACGAGATCCGCACGCGTCGCTGGCGGCGTCTCTGTCCGGAACCCAGCCGGCGGCGTGTGCGACCTGTCCCCCCAGCTCTGGGCGAAAACACCCACGGCCATGGCGAGGTTTAGCGATGAAAACATTGGATTGACGGGATAGGTGAGCACCTTGTCGGCAAGGCTGACATCGTCATTCGACAGGCCAGAACTTTCCCCGCCAAAGAGGATGCCAGCCCGGCCATCGCCGAGGCCGGCAATTTGCGCGGCCGCTTCAGGCGCGCCCATAACCGGTTTTTCCATACCGCGCGGGCGGGCCGTGGCGGCGAATACATGGGTCAAATCGGCTATGGCATCCGGGGTGTTCTCGAACACATGAACGGTTACCCCTTGCGAAAAGGCACCGGCAGAGAGGGTTTCAGCCGCCGGGTTCGGCCAACCATCGCGGGGGGCGACGAGGCGTAGATCCGTCAAACCGAAATTGAGCATGACACGGGCCGCAGAGCCAATATTCTCCCCGAGCTGGGGCTGGACAAGGAGAATGGCCGGAGGGGGCGAAAAGCTAGGCATATTGGGGCTTTCCCTGCCCGACTTTTCGGCGTCCCGTCAAACACAATCGGGTGAAAGTAAGTCACAATAGGGCTTATTCCAAGCCGTTGCTTTTGACCTCGCCCACGGCTCTGCTATAGGCGCGGCAGATAGTGGTCACAAAGGAATTGCACCCATGGCGAAAATCAAGGTCGAAAACCCCATCGTAGAAATGGATGGGGATGAAATGACCCGGATCATCTGGCAGATGATCAAGGATACGCTGATCCATCCATATCTCGATATCGATCTGAAATATTTCGACCTTGGGATCGAAGCACGCGATGCCTCCGACGATCAGATCACCATTGATAGCGCCAATGCCACCAAGGAATATGGCGTTGCGGTGAAATGCGCGACGATCACGCCCGATGAAGCCCGTGTGGAAGAGTTCGGCCTAAAAAAGATGTGGAAGAGCCCGAACGGGACGATCCGCAACATCCTCGGCGGCGTTGTGTTCCGCGAGCCGATTGTGATCTCGAACGTGCCGCGCCTTGTCCCGGGTTGGACGAAGCCCGTTGTTATTGGCCGCCATGCCTTTGGTGACCAATACCGCGCCACCGACTTTCTTGTGCCTGGCAAGGGCAAGCTGACCTTGAAATGGGAAGCTGAAGATGGCTCCGAGACGATAGAGGAAGAAGTGTTCGACTTCCCGGCCTCCGGTGTCACCATGGCGATGTATAATCTGGATGAATCGATCCGTGATTTTGCCCGCGCCTCGTTTAACTTTGGCCTGCAGCGCCAATGGCCGGTCTATATGTCCACCAAGAATACCATCATGAAAAAGTATGATGGACGGTTCAAAGACATCTTCCAGGAGATCTTCGATACCGAATTCAAGGCCGAGTTCGACAAATTCGGCGGCACCTATGAACACCGCTTGATCGACGACATGGTTGCAGCCGCCATGAAATGGTCCGGCGGCTATGTTTGGGCCTGTAAGAACTATGATGGCGACGTGCAGTCCGACACGGTGGCACAAGGCTATGGCTCCCTCGGCTTGATGACATCGGTTCTGATGTCGCCGGATGGCAAAACCGTCGAGGCTGAAGCCGCCCACGGCACGGTGACGCGCCACTATCGCAACCACCAGAAGGGCGAAGCGACCTCAACCAATTCCATCGCCTCGATCTTTGCCTGGACCCGGGGGCTCGGTCACCGGGGCCGCATGGACGGCACGCCTGAGGTCCAGAAGTTCGCACAGCTGCTGGAAGACACAATTGTCAAAACCGTCGAAGGCGGCCAGATGACGAAGGATCTCGCCCTGCTTGTCGGCCCCGACCAGGAATGGCTGACAACAGAAGGCTTCCTGAAAGCGGTGGCAGATAATTTCGAGAACGCCATGGCTGCGGCCTAGGCCAAAACGTATCTCTTTCTAAATTCGTCCCCCGGGTGCTCTAGGGCCTCGGGGGATTTGCATTTGGCGACGGAGATTCAGGGCCAGGGATTAAAATTCAAATGCTTCGCGCGCGGACCCTTGTATGCGTTCCTTGTAGACAAAAAAGAACACGCCCCACGCATAGGCAGACAGGACAAGCGACGGCCAGAGGCTCGCCAGGCCCCAAATCTGGTGGCCGGCATTCCAAAGGCTCATGATCCCGAAGGCACCTATGATGAGAACCTCCAGATACCGACCGAGGACAACGCGCTCCACCCATTTCTTTTCTTCGGTATCAGCCCCCGGCGCGACAAACTTGCGTAAGAACATGGCAAGCTGGGAAGCAATGGTCACAACCAGACCCGCAATGATAAAGGAATAGACAACCTGACTGTCACTCCACTGGCCGGACTCAGCCTGGGCCGATTTTGCCGGGCCGGAAAACAGCGCATCCCAGGAGACGGCCAAAATCAAAACGATCCGTTCCTGGGGGCTCAGAAGCTCTCTTCGCCGGTGTTTTTCCTCGACGCGATCGGCAGAGATCCCCAGGACTTTCTCGACCTGACGCAGGCTCCACGCGGCAATGCCAAACTTCGGCTCGATATCGAGCCATTCGCAGGTCAACTCATACAGGAAGAGCGCCAGGAACAGCCCGCCGGCAAGGCCAAACAGGCTGAGCATGACCGCCCCCGCCGAGCCACCGATATAAAAAGAATAATATCCGAGGGCCGGAAAAACGATGTGGGTTATGGTGACAGGAAGCGTCCAATTGCGGAAGCTGAGGCGTTCATCGTTGAACTGAACGATCGTGGCCAGAATGACATCAATGGCGATCCCCGTACCCATGAGCACGCTTGGGACCCAATAACCGAAAAGGTAATCCATATTGAAACCGATCAGATTGAGTGCTCGGCAATTAGCGAAAAGACGGCCGCCAGGGCGGACGCAGTGAAAGCGATTAAGGCAAGATAGTCGCCTGAGCTTATCCGGCTTTCAGATCCAACCTTTGTTCGGACGTGACGCACGCGCAATCCGATTGCCAGTATAGCAATGGTGGATACAAAAGCTATGGCGACCCGGGCGGAGGCATTCCCGAACAGATCCCATCCTCTCTCAACGCCAATGAATATAAAGAGGATAAGAAAGGCGACTGCGCAGGATGCAAATCCGGCGAAGACGCTCAGAAAGCCGCGATTGTCCTGGCGTTCGTCAAATCCGTCCCTGAGCGTTGCAGCCAGGGACAGATCAAATGCGCGTTCCAGGAAACGCGTGCCGGGCACGTAGAGGATGGCAACGGATAGTATTGTTACAAACGCAGAATACCGCGACAGGATTGATGGCGCGAGTTCGACCCCGCCACCTTCTTGGTATTGCAAAATAGCCTGTAGCAGTGCCGCCGATAAAAGCAGGACAAAAAGCAGGGCGACCAGCCAAACCCGGCGGACGGTGCCCTGGCCTTTTCCCGCAGCCGGGGAGCCGCTCACAGATGTGTCGGCTGTTGTATTGGCCGGCTCATTCACCAGGCTCGTCCTCCGCGTGCTCAATCTCTGGCAGAATCTGCCTGGTCACCCCATTTTCTACAGCTTTGCGAATACGAGCGGGTCCGGCAAGCTGGCGTATGCCTAAAGTCATGAAAATCGACGATAAAATCACAATGGGATGGAGTTCAAAGGCGTGGCTGAAAATTGTGTTCTCGAGTTTGATGTCAAATGAGAGATCAAGGAACAAGCGCATTACAAAGATCATGATCAAGAAGGGTTCGAGGATACGAAGTCCGATTAGCAAATTGATCAGGCGCGATTGGCCCTTCTCCGAAATCTCGCCGTTCTTTATGGCGTCTTTTGATCTTTTGAAAATAAAGCGTGAGACGCGCGTTGCACCGAAAGCCAAGGTGAGGACAACCAAGAAGACGATGATGGTGAATTGGACGTATTCAGGGCGGAACACAGCGATGAAAAGCTGGGACAGCCACTGGGAGAGTGTTTCAGTCGCGCCGCCGATATAGGGCGTGCCATATTCCTCCTCCAGCGTGAATTTAATCAAGGCGCTGACGGCCAGCATATCGACGGCAACGGATGCGGCCAGGCCATGGCTTTGCAGAGAGCGTTTCCATTTCAGGGATCCGCTGTCCCTGGCCGCTTTATGAAACGTTCCGTCGATCGATTTGGTGACCGAATAAAAAGCGGCGAGGTCAAAGCGATCGAACTCTATCTCTTCGGGATCGCCTTTTAGTTTCTCGCTATGGTCCTCGGCGATTTTTCCGACATAGGTCAAGATAACGATGACAATCGCGATCAGCCCGAAAATCAGCGTGAATGCTTCGGCGAGATCGTCTGCGTTCACATTGATATTGAGGTCTGGGAGCAGCAGCTTAACCCACTCCACAAGGGCAACGATTATGTAGGGAAGCCCAACGGTACCCATTTGAATGATGACGATGTAGGCGAAAAACAGGCCTGCATGCCAGAAGGCATGGTGCAGGGATTCCACCCATCCATTCAGGTGATTGCGATGGCCCTTCGGCAGCCCGTAATTTGAATATTGAGACAGTATGAGGCCGGCTACATCAATAGAAACGACGGCACCCACGTATAACGCAAAGACTGCCAGCGTAACATCAAACATAAAAAGCCCCGCGCGGATCCGCCCGGTTCCGGTGGACAAAAAGAGCGTGGCTGTCAATAGGATCGGCGGATGGGTTCGGCGTATTTATCGACGGGAAATGAAGGTATTGCCGCAAGAGCGACCCCCTATCCCAACCCTCGGCCCATCGGTCTTGAAGCTGAATTGGCGCACGCCGATCCAATCACCACACTTAAACGGCCGCTTTGGCGATTTTGTGGGCGGGTTCGTCGAGGCCGGCTTTCCAATAGGAGGAGATGTAGCTCCTGGACTTGTCGACACCGAGTTCGGTTTTGAAATATTGCCGCAACTGGCCCACGGTTGAGAACTCGCCGGCGACGAACACACTTGTCTGTTCATCTGGAGGTGGCAGATTTTTGATGGCCTCTATGATTTCTGTTCCAGGGGCGTGGCAATCGGGCTTCACGATCCAATTGATCTTTACCCCCTCAACTGTTTCGAAGGGCTGGCGGTCGCTGGGCGTTGCAATCTCGACACAAGCCTCGACATCGACCTTTTCCTCCAAGGTTTCGAGACCGGCGGCGAGGGCTGGAAAGCCGGTCATATCCGCTGCTGCAATGATGCGGTTTATGCCGCCGGTAATAAGCTTCGGCGTTCCGCACCTGGAAACGACAA
The DNA here is from genome assembly GCA_038532405.1 of Pseudomonadota bacterium. Classification (GTDB taxonomy): domain Bacteria; phylum Pseudomonadota; class Alphaproteobacteria; order Caulobacterales; family Hyphomonadaceae; genus CALLCD01. The sequence continues at coordinate 13,618 of JBCBAO010000007.1, forward strand.
TCACATCTCCTTCCAGGGCCCTTTGCGCCCAGGGACCAACATAGCCGAGGTCGCCATGGGTGACGATGTCGACATCTATTTCTCCAATCGCCGGGCGTGCAGCCCGAACGGTATAGGTGCGCATCCGTTTCTTGAAGTCGCCTGCAGATATCAACTCGGCAAAGGACTGGGATGACTGGCCATCGCTCGGCACGACAAGCTTGAAATGAGCGCCTGCGCAATCGGGACCAAACCCTTCGATGATCTCACCCTTGAGCGTGATCCGTTTCATGTTCGGGGTCAGCTGCCGGATCTTTTGAACCTCAACTGGTCCGAACCGGGCACCGGCCAAAAGGCTTCTTAGTTGCTTTAACATTGCGCGTGCTTTCCAGATTTATGATTGCCAAACTGTTCCTCTTCATGCTCTATATGAGAATCATTCTCAATTAATGCAAGGATACATAGACACGCTTCGCGTCTATACCTTGCATGTCCGCACAGCCCGGAGGCCTAAACGAATGACAGAACAGCCCAAAGGATTTGACTGGAGCGGAGCCCATGGAGAGGCGTGGCGCGCCAATCTGCGCCCGATGGAAGCGATGCTTTCGGCTGTGAACGATCCGCTGATCGATGCCCTGGACCTCGACCGGCCGATGCGGGTCGCCGATATTGGCTGCGGCGGCGGTGGCTTAACATCGGCCCTTGCGGACCGGGCACCGATTGGCAGCACGATCCACGGCACCGATATATCGCCGGCCCTCATCGAACACGCGCAGAGCTTGGATAAGCCGAAAGACAGAACCCTGTCGTTCGAAATTGCCGATATGCAAACGGCGACAACGGCCGAACCATTCGACCGGCTGACCTCGCGGTTTGGTGTAATGTTTTTCAGCGACCCGGCTTTGGCGTTCGCAAATATCGTCCGGTGGCTTTCCCCTGGCGGAAAACTGGTTTTCGCCGTTTGGGGACCGCCGGACAGCAACCCATGGATGACCCTGGTACGGGATACCGTTTCCGCCTTTATCGAGACCCCGCGCCCGGACCCGGAGGGGCCTGGCCCTTTCCGGTATGCCGACCCCACACAGCTTGTCCAATTATTGGGTGAGGCCGGTTTGGATCAGATAGACGTTCAGCAATGGCAGGGCTCCCTCAAGGTAGGCGGTGGCCTCTCGGCTGGGGACGCAGCCGCCTTTGCGCTGCGCGCATTTTCCATCGCAAAGCCGCTCATCGAGGAACCCGCATCTGTCTCCGAACGTGCGCTGGATGCACTGGCCACAGCCTTCTCCACCCATCTTACCGATGGAGCCGTGGACATGCCGGCCTGTGTTCATCTGGTTTCGGGCAAGCTGTGACGCCACCCACTTCGGGCTGCGGCGGTTTACAAGGCAAGCGGGCAAGCAGCTTGACATGGCACTGCGCGCCGGCGAGCACACATTATGGATGCTGACACCCCTACATTTACACTCCGCCAAGCAAGCGCAGGCGACGCAGACACTTTGGCGCATATCGGTGTTGCAACCTTCGTCGACAGCTACACAACCGATATTTCCGGACAGGCAATGGTCGCCCATTGCACGCAGCAACACGCGCCGGCGGCATATGCCGCCTACCTGGCAGACGACACCAATCGTTGCTGGATCGCCGAATACGCGGAAACCGGCGCGCCGGTGGGATATGCCGTGAATTGCGCGCCGGACCTGCCCGTCGACGTGCAACCGGGTGATTTGGAGCTGAAGCGGATTTATGTCCTCTCGCGCTTCCATGGCGCGGGGCTCGGTCTGCGGCTGCTTGAGGCTGCGCTTGGCCATGCCCGCGAGGCCGGCGCGCAGCGATTGCTGCTTGGGACCTATGAAGAGAACCACCGCGCCATGGCATTTTACCGGCGGCATGGATTCCAGCAGATCGGCACACGCCAGTTCAATGTCGGCGGAACGATCTATGATGATATCGTTATGGCAAGACCGGTTTGACCCGGCATTGACGCACCGAGACCAAGTGCCCAGTTAAGCCTGATGTCTCGCATATGTATCATCGGCGACGTCCATGGCATGACGGATCTTCTGGTCCTCCTGGTCGATCGGTTGGCCCTGACACAAGAAGATACCCTGGTTTCCCTCGGCGACCTCGTCGACAAAGGGCCGGATCCGGTTGGGACAGTGCGCTATCTCGGCAATCTTGCGAGGGATGCGAGCTTTCAAGTCGTGCTGGTGGCCGCAAACCATGAAGACCGGCATTTGCGCTATCAACGCAACCGAGTGGAGCGACCCGCCATCGCCGCGGCCATGGCGGCCATGGCGCGGGAGCTGCCGAAACTGGACGCGGAACTGACCGAGGACGACCGGGCCTTCCTGAAGCAGGCGCTGCCATTCTGGCGAGCCCCCAACCACGATATTCTATGTGTCCATGGGGGCATTCCGGGCAATATGGCGGAGCTGCCGCCAACGCCAGAGGCCGCAGCGGCGCTGACCGGAAAGCGGCGGCGAACCCTTCAGCAAATTCTGCGGACCCGCTACATTGATGCGAAAACCGGCGCTTTTCTAAGCTTGGGAAAAGAAGAACCGGGCGATCCGTTTTGGGCAGAGGTCTATGATGGCCGCTTCGGACATGTTGTGTTTGGCCATCAGCCTTTTTTCGACGGGCCAGGCCTCTTTCCCCACGCCACCGGCATCGATACAGGCGCGGCCCATGGCGGAGCCTTGACGGCCCTTGTCATCGATGTGGATGGACAGCGCAGCTTCGAAACCGTGCCAGCCTCAGCAGGCGATAAGCGCTAATCGGCGAGGGCCGCGCGAACAGCCTCTATGGCGGCGGCTGCCTTTGATCCGTCGGGGCCACCAGCCTGGGCCATGTCGGGGCGTCCACCACCGCCTTTCCCGCCGACAGCAGCACTCGCAAGGCGAACAAGATCTACGGCGGAATATGTGTCTGTCAGGTCTTTGGTGACGCCAACGGACACGCCGGCCTTGCCATCATTCACACCGACGAAAACGACAATGCCAGAGCCGATCTGTGTCTTGGCTTCATCGACGAGGCTACGTAGATCCTTGCCGCCAACGCCCTCGGCAATCCGCGCGATGAGCTTTACGCCGCCCACCTCCTCAGGCCCGCTTGGCGCGCCGCCGCCACCGCCCATGGCGAGCTTGCGTTTGGCCTCAGAAAGCTCTTTTTCGAGGGCCTTGCGGTCATCCTGCAAGGCACCGACGCGGCGGCCAACATCCTTTAATGGCACTTTGAGCTGGTCGGAGAGGTCGAGGGCAACCTGGGCCTGGCCCTTAAGATAGGCAAGAGCTTCCGCGCCGGTGGCCGCCTCGATGCGGCGAATGCCGGCAGAGACACCGGCCTCGGAGAGGACCGTGAAGACAGCAATGTCGCCGGCCCGGGCAACATGGGTGCCGCCGCACAATTCAACCGAATAGGGCCGCTCGCCAGGCCCACCCTCACCGCCAATGGAAAGCACACGGACCTCGGCATCGTATTTTTCGCCAAACATGGCGAGGGCACCCGAAGCAATGGCATCGTCCAGGGCCATGTGGCGAATGTCCGTCGGCGCATTGCGGCGGATGATGGCATTGACCTGGTCTTCAACCGCTTCGATCTCAGCGCCTGTCATGGGGCCCCCGTGGGAAAAGTCGAAGCGCAGGCGGTCCGCCTCCACGAGGGACCCTTTCTGGGTGACATGCTCGCCGAGCACGCTGCGGAGGGCGGCATGCATCAAATGGGTCGCTGAATGATTGGCGATCACTTTTGCCCGGCGCACGGTATCGATCTTGAGCTGGCCCGTGTCACCGATGGCGATCTCACCCTCGATGAGTTCGCCGATATGGGCATGGAGTCCGCCCGCGCGTTTTTGAACATCGCGCACGATGAACCGCGCCCCGGAGGAAAACCGGATCTCGCCATGGTCCCCGGCCTGGCCACCACTTTCGGCATAAAAGGGGGTTGCCTCAAACACGAGCTCGGCTTCACCGGGCGCAAGGCGTTCGATCGAGGCATTGTCCTGGAAGATGGCAAGAAGCGGGCTTTTGCCCTCACCGGTGCCATAGCCTGTGAACTCGGTTGAGCCATGGGTTTCCAAAAGGTCAAACCAGACCTTGCCGGCACCGGTCGCACCGAAGGCCCCCTGGCCACTGCGCGAGCCATCCTTTTGCACCTGCATCGCCGCATCGAAGCCTGCAACATCGACTGTGCGCCCCTGGCCGCGGAGAATATCCTGGGTCAAATCCAGGGGGAACCCATAGGTGTCGTAGAGCTTGAAAGCGGTTTCGCCGGGCAGCGCGCCATTTTCCGGGACGGTTTCCAGCGCCTCGTCAAGCAGGGACAAGCCGCGGCCGAGTGTGCGCTGGAAGCGGGCTTCTTCCTGCTCAAGGGCGGCTTCAATGGCGGCCCTGGCCCGGCCAAGTTCCGGGTAGGCCGCGCCCATTTCGCCAATCAAAGCCGGCGTCAATTTGTGCATCAGGGGCTCGCGGGCACCGAGCATGTGGCCATGGCGCATGGCGCGGCGCATGATCCGCCGCAGGACATACCCCCGCCCCTCATTGGATGGCGACACACCGTCGGCGATGAGGAAAGCAGAGGCGCGCAGATGGTCGGCAATCACCCGGAAAGATGACAGCGCCTCCCCAGCGGCCCCGGTGGAATAGATGTCTTCGCCAGCCTGGATGAGCGCCTGGAACAGATCGATATCATAATTGTTATGAACACCCTGGAGGACGGCAGCAACCCGCTCCAGCCCCATACCGGTGTCGATGCTGGGCTTGGGAAGGTTGGTACGTGTGCCATCGGCAGCCTGATCATACTGCATGAAAACGAGGTTCCAGATCTCGATAAAGCGATCGCCATCCTCGTCCGGGCTTCCTGGCGGCCCGCCGGGGACGGCTTCGCCATGGTCGTAGAAAATTTCCGAACACGGCCCGCAAGGACCGGTATCTCCCATGGACCAGAAATTGTCCGATGTGCCGATGCGGATGATGCGGCTATCCGGCAAACCGGAGATCTTTCGCCAGAGTTCGGCGGCCTCGTCATCCTCGGCATAAACCGTCGCCAAAAGCTTTTCCTGGGGAAGGCCAAGCTCCCGGGTGACCAATTCCCAACCGAATGCAATTGCGTCTTCCTTAAAATAATCGCCAAAGGAGAAATTGCCGAGCATTTCAAAGAAGGTGTGGTGACGCGCGGTATAGCCGACATTGTCGAGGTCATTATGCTTGCCGCCAGCCCGCACACATTTCTGGGACGTCGTTGCGCGGGGGGACGCCGGTGTCTCGATCCCGGTAAAGGCATTCTTGAACGGCACCATACCCGCATTGACGAAGAGAAGCGTCGGGTCGTCCTGGGGAACGAGGGGAGCCGAAGCAAGCCGCGTGTGGCCATTTCTTTCGAAATAGGACAGGAAACTGTCGCGGAGCGTATTTACGCGGGTCATTTGGCCATCCGTCTTGTCTCAGGACTTGTAAAAACAGGGGCCTGATGTGCCCCGCCTACGGGATATAATGGCGGGACACAGGATACGACAAGCAGCGATGGCGTTTCGGCTGCGAAATGCCCATGGGGATCAGCCTTCGGCGGCCTCGTCCGTTTCAACCGGATGTTCGCCGGCGATGAGCATTTCCTCGGACAGGAGCCCGGCTTTGCGACGCACTTCTTCTTCAATTTGGTCCGCAATCGCTGGATTTTCCTTGAGGAAGGCCCGCGTCTTCTCCCGACCCTGGCCGATGCGCTCGGAATTGTAAGAATACCAGGATCCAGCCTTATCAACGACCTCGCTTTTCACACCAAGATCGATCAGTTCACCGGTCTTGGAGATCCCCTCGCCATAAATAATATCGAACTCAACCACACGAAAGGGCGGCGCGACCTTATTCTTGACGACTTTTACACGGGTCTGGTTGCCGATCACTTCATCGCGGTCCTTGATGGCACCGATACGCCGGATATCGAGGCGAACGGAGGAATAAAACTTCAAGGCATTGCCGCCGGTCGTCGTCTCCGGGCTTCCGAACATGACACCGATTTTCATGCGGATCTGATTGATAAAGACAACCATACAATTCGACTTGGCAATGGACCCGGTCAACTTTCGAAGCGCCTGGCTCATCAATCTGGCCTGGAGGCCCGGCAAACTATCGCCCATATCGCCTTCAAGTTCGGCACGTGGCGTCAACGCTGCAACGGAATCCACAACAAGGACATCCACCGCCCCGGAACGAACGAGCGTATCGGCGATCTCCAAAGCTTGTTCGCCCGTGTCGGGTTGGGAGATCAGGAGATCATCCAGATCCACACCCAGCTTTGCCGCATAGGCAGGGTCAAGGGCATGCTCGGCATCCACGAAGGCACAGACACCTCCGTTTTTTTGCGCTTCGGCCACCACGTGGAGGGACAAAGTTGTCTTGCCCGAACTTTCAGGCCCGTAAATCTCGATCACGCGCCCCTTGGGCAGCCCGCCAATGCCCAGGGCAATATCGAGCCCCAAGGACCCGGTTGAAATCGCCTCAATATCGAGCGCCTGGCGGTCCCCCAAGCGCATGATAGAGCCCTTACCAAAGGACCGCTCAATGTTACCAAGAGCTGTTTCCAGCGCCTTCTGTTTGTCCACGTCGCTTTCCTTATCAACGAGTTGTAAGACCGGTTTGGCCATGAGTCGCCTCCACTTTCTACCGGCCCTTTGCCCATTGCAAGGCCGAACACACGATTTCAAGAATCTTTTGTACCACATTTGTTCACATGAACAAAGAGGGAATATCCAAGCTTTCACAAATGTTCGTTGCAGCAGAACGGCTCTTTTCCATTTTTCAAATTCGCGGCATAAGGGCTTCATGTTGAAAACCAACCCCCGCCAACCCGGCGAAGCGCGTATTCGTTATCTAGATGCCGACCTGCAGGTGCTGGCCCCCGGAGACTTCGTGGTATGTGCCGTCACGGAGCGGAAAATACCCTTGCAGGCCTTGAGATATTGGAATGTCGACCGCCAGGAAGCGTATGTCGATGCTGCAGCCTCCCTGGAGGCCGACCTTCGAGCGACCGGTGAAGAATGATCGGGTTCACCCCTCTTATTTTATTTCTGTTGCTTGATCAGGCCTCACCTAAGGCGCAGGACAATACGGTCATCTATGGGGTCGATGCCGTGCCTGAGACATGCGGCGGTGTTCTGACCCAGGGCGGGCTTATCATTTGTGAAGGCAAACCCGGCACACGCTTTACCCTTGGCGAAACCACCCTGACCGCCGATGACACAGGTGCCGTTGCGTTTGGCCTTGGCCGGCGTGTCGGCTCGTATCGTCACGGCGTTCAGCGATGGGCAGTTCAAAGCTTGTCATGGCGCTTGCTGGCCCGCTGGCGGCGATAT
>JBCBAO010000008.1:0-20673 GCA_038532405.1 Pseudomonadota bacterium
CCCGTCGCGTGTTTCGTAACCGCCCTGCTCTTCGGCTACGAAGCCAAAGCTAATGAGATCGTCTACACCGTCGCCATTGTTATCGATAAAAGCGCAATCCGGACCATCAGGACCACCAAAATCAAACCCTACAAACCGTGTAGACACATCGGGTTGTTCAAGGCGGGCATACCCAAGCGCGACGCCAAGCGTATCATTGGCGAACTTGCCGACATAGGACGCGCTAACGCGATAACCGAATTCATTGGCAGAAAAAATCTCGTCTGCGCGGTCATTAAAGCTTCCGCGAACATTAAAGTTCAAGCGGTAGTCCTCACCAATATCCAGCGGTCGAACCGTCTTCAGCTCAACGGTTCCGCCAACACCGCCTTCAATTAAGGAAGCCTTTGGCGATTTAAAGATATCCGCGCCGGAAATCAGTTCAGAAGGAAACTGTTCAAACTCGATGGAGCGATTGCCGTTCGGGGTCACCTGTTCGCGACCATTCAGTGTCGTGAAGGTCAGATTTTGGCTAAGGCCACGAATGTTAATGGCGGAAGACTGACCATTTGTCCGTTGAGACGCAATTCCAGGTAAGCGGGCCAAAGCTTCAGCGATGGAAATGTCCGGAAGACGGCCGATGTCTTCGGCAGTGATTGACTCGATAATCGTGTCGGCGTTGCGTTTGTTTGCAATCGCGCTTTCAAGGCTTGATCGGAAGCCACTGACCACCACGGTCTCCAAAACCGCGTCATCTTCTTCTGCAACAGTTTCCGCAACCGTTTCAGGATCTGCCTCCTGCGCGAGTGCCTGCGCCCCAAGACCTGCGGAGGCGACCAGTGCCCAAGCAGCAGCCCCCGACGCAAGACGGATTCTGAGTGTAATCGTTCGATCGTCCATGGTTTTTCCTCCTCATCGTGCCCCCAACACAGGCCACGCGCATTTTATGTGCAACCACCGTGCATCGAATTGCATTTTTTTGCAAGCACTGCTCTGATCAACGCGAATTCAATACTGAAAAGTGTTGCAAAAATCACATTGTTTTTGAATGCATCGAAAAAAATAACTGTTTTTATTGATAAATTTGTTCATTTTCGTCGCTAGGCTCCAGAGTGAATTTGGCGATATTTTTTGCATAGATTGCAAAATTTGGAAAATTGCTCTTGAGCTGACATCAATTGCAGGGCTAAATAAATGAAAGACAGCCCCATAAAATGCGTCGCTAAACGGCGTCTGGAGATCAAAATGCCGCATCTTTTCCGGTTCCTGAGCCCGGCCTTCAGCGCCTGGATTGCGGCTTGCTTCTGGGCCACCGGGTGCGCGTCGGCTGACCCCTTGGCATCATATATTGATCGCCCGGCTGCGGACGAAATCATCTACTTCGTGATTGCTGACCGATTTGAAAATGGAAATTCAGAGAACGATACCGGCGGCCTCGCCGGCAACGCGTTAGACCATGGATTTGATCCGACACACAAAGGCTTTTACCATGGCGGCGACCTTGCCGGGTTAACGGAACGCCTTGACTATGTACAAGGCCTCGGAGCAACGGCGATATGGCTTGGACCGATCTATCAAAATAAACCGGTCCAAGGTGCGCCTGGCGAAGAAACCGCCGGTTACCACGGATATTGGATAACAGACTTCACAAATGTTGATCCACATCTGGGGACCCGTGAGGATCTGAAAGCTTTCGTCGATGCAGCCCATGCTCGAAACATGAAGGTGTACCTGGATATCGTCACAAACCACACGGCCGATATTATCTATTATGAGGAGTGCCACGGCGATGCCGCACCAGCTAAACTGAACGGGCCTGGCGCATGCCCCTATAGGTCCCGCAGCGCCTATCCCTATACTCGGCGCGGCGGAATAGATGGCGCGTCAATCAATGTAGGCTTTTTGGGCGACCAGGCATCCGTACGCACAGAGACTAATTTCGATGCGCTGAAATCTCCAGACTATGCTTACACGCCCCGCATTCCAAAGGGAGAAGAAGCCGCGAAGACACCAAACTGGCTAAATGATCCACTAGTATACCACAATCGCGGCGATTCAGCGTGGTTTGGTGAAAATGCTGTGCATGGCGATTTTGCGGGTCTCGACGATTTGTTCACGGAAAACCCGCGTGTCCTCGACGGTTTCATTGAGATCTATAAATCTTGGATTACGGACTTCCGGATTGACGGCTTCCGGATTGATACGGCAAAGCACGTAAACTCAGAGTTTTGGCCACCCTTTAATGCGGCAATGCTCGAACATGCTGCCTCGATTGGCATTCCCAACTTTTATATTTTCGGTGAAGTCTATAGTGGCAACCCTATAGAATTGGCTCGATTTACTCGATTACACGGATTTCCAACCGTGCTCGACTTCGGGTTTTGGGAAACGTCTAGAAACGTTCTGGCGGGTCGCGCGGCACCGGAAGACCTAGCAAAGTTATATCGAGCAGATCCCTTATACGGCGATGCCGACACATCCATTGAACTGGCAACTTTTCTAGGGAACCATGACGGGGGGCGTTTTGCCTATTATCTTCGCCAAGCGCTTCCCAATATAAGCGATGACGATCTGTTTGCCCGAATTCGCCTCGGCCATGCCTTGCTCATACTCGCAAGGGGTGTGCCTGTAATCTATTATGGTGATGAGCAAGGCTTCGTTGGCGACGGTGGAGATCAAGATGCGCGGGAAGATATGTTTCCCAGCAAAGTCGATAGCTATATAGACAATGACAACGTCGCGACAGAAGTGACGCCTGCTGCGAACAACTTTGATACCAGTCACCCATTGTACATTGAAATCGCTCAACTCGCTGAAATTTACCGCAACCACCCTGCCCTGCGACATGGAAAGCAGATCGTCCGATACGCAGAACGCAAACCCGGCTTGCTGGCCCTATCTCGCATTGGCAATTCGGAAGATGCTGAATACCTGCTCATTGTTAATACAGATACAAACAGTCAGACCGCCACGATAGAAGTTGATTGGCGCTCGACGAATTGGTCCGCCCTAGCTGGCGAATGCCCGTTCAATTCGCTAGAGCCAGGTCTCCTCGAAATTGATGTGCCAGCTCTCGACTTTGTCTTATGTCAATCGACCCAATGGATAGACGCCCAATGAACCTTTCAACGTTATCACCAAACGTGCATTCCAGATCGGAATCAGGCATTTCGCCGAATGACGATTGGTGGCGCGGCGCAACGATCTATCAGATTTATCCCCGTAGTTTCCTGGATTCAAATGGGGATGGCGTTGGCGACCTGCCCGGCATCTATTCAAAACTAGATTACATCGCATCTTTAGGGGTAGACGCGATTTGGATTTCCCCGTTCTTTACGTCACCCATGAAAGATTTTGGGTATGATGTGGCTGACTATCGGGGCGTTGATCCACTTTTCGGCACGCTCCAGGACTTGGACGACATTGTTCAAAAAGCTCATTCTTTGGGGCTAAAGCTGATCATTGACCAGGTTTATTCCCACACATCAGATTTACACGCCTGGTTTGAGGAAAGCCGACAAAGCCGCGACAATCCAAAAGCTGACTGGTATGTCTGGGCAGACCCGAAGCCAGATGGCTCACCACCGAATAACTGGCAGGCTGTTTTTGGCGGGCCGTCGTGGACATGGGACAGCCGTCGGGGCCAATATTATTTCCATAATTTCCTTTCAAGCCAGCCAGACTTGAATGTCCATAATGTAGACGTCCAAGATGCACTTCTAGGCGTCGCGAAGTTCTGGTTGGACAAAGGGGTGGACGGCTTCCGGCTGGATGCGATCAATTTCGCAATGCACGATCCAGATCTGCGGGACAACCCGCCCGCTGGCTTGTCTGCACCGGCTGATCGGACATTTGACTATCAGATTCACAAATACAACCAATCTCATCCAAATATCATTCTCTTCTTGGAACGATTGCGAAAACTGACCGATCAATATCCAGGGCGCTTCACACTTGCTGAGATTGGTGGTCCGGACGCCCTCGGTGAAATGCAGCGGTTTACGCGTGGCGATAAGCGTCTGAACTCGGCTTACAGTTTTGATTATCTTTATGCCGATAAAATCGATTCCTCGCACATCAAGAAGACAGTTTCGAATTGGCCGCAAATTCACGACCAAGGGTGGCCAACTTGGGCGTTCTCCAATCACGATGCGCCGAGATGTGTGTCGAGATGGTATAATGGCTCAAACCCAAAGCAATATTGTAAGCTCATGGCGATGCTTCTGCTAAGCCTTCGGGGAAACGCCATTATATACCAGGGCGAAGAGCTGGGCTTGCCGCAAGCCGAGGTCGCCTTCGATCGGTTACAAGACCCTGAGGCCTTGGCCAACTGGCCCAAAACCCTTGGCCGGGATGGTGCCAGAACACCGATGCCATGGGCGAAAAATGAAACCCATGCCGGATTTTCAAATGTGGAGCCCTGGCTACCTCTAGATCATCGCCATACGGCCCTCGCCATTGATCAACAAACTGGCCAACCAGGATCGGTTCTGGAATTCCATCGCTCAATGATCGCTCTTCGATCCGGCACGAAAGCACTTCAGGATGGCGACATAAAGTTTTTGGATGCGCCAGAGGATATCTGTGCCTTTATCAGATCGTCAGGGGCAGAGGAGTTACTTGTTGTGATCAATCTGTCCGAAGACGAGCAGAACTGGTCCGCGCCGAAAGAGCCGATGCACATTGTACTGACAACGCAAGACGGCATATCTTTTGACGGCAAGGGAGCATTGCCTCCCCTATTCGGATATGTAGCCAGACTTTAAGCGCCGCAGGACTCTCGAACGATAAGATCGGTTGGCAGTCTTTCAGATGTAAGACTATCACTGTGCGGTGTATTCAGCATCTTTGACACGAGAATACGCCCGGCCTCTGTCATCTCTTGCGAAATCGTTGTCAATGCTGGGCGCCCATAACGGGCCAATTGCAGATCATCATAACCAACAACTGAAACATCTCCCGGCACATCAATCCCAGCCCGCGCAAGCGCACGTACAGCCCCCATCGCAATCAAGTCACTTGCGGCAAAGATCGCGTCGAATGGGACATTTCTCGCCAAAAGCGCATCGACGGCGACCTCAGCCGATGAAATCTGGAACTGAACGGGCAATACCAGTTCCGGATCAATCTCGATCCCCGATTGCTGAAGCGCTTCTGAATACCCCAGATACCGCTGATGGACCTCGGCCGCCTTTGAATATCCGAGGAAAGCGATACGGTTGCGGCCCATACGCGTTAGATGCGCTGTCGCACGCCGCCCGCCACGAATATTGTCACTCCCAACTGAACAGTATTTTCTACCCGGTAAATCAGCCCCCCAGACAACAAATCGGTTATTGGCCTCGGCCAGACTATTAAATTGGTCATGAAGACCACTTTGCCCGAGGAAGATAACGCCATCGGCTCGGCTTTCCGACATCAGTTGCACAAGATCCTTTTCGGTTTGTGGTGCGATATGGGAAATCAAGATGTCACACCGGCTTTCGCGTGCTGCTACACCGATCCCACCGATAAGCTCCAGGTAAAATGGATCGGAGATATTTCCCTCACGGCCCTGGGGCGGCGGGATAACAACCATTATTGTCGCAAGCGCACCGCTTAGAACCGTCGGCATTCCGGGCCGCAACACATAGTCCTTTTCCCGAGCGATTTTCCATACGCGTCTTTTTGTGTCGGCGTTAACAGCGGGATGGTCATTCAGCGCCCGCGAGACAGTCGCAACAGAAACACCGGCCGCGGCCGCAAGGTCATCCAACCTCACTTTCCCCGAGCGTTTGGGTTTTTGCTTTTCGGCCATTTGCGCGCTCCACCCCATCAAATCTTGAAACCAGACCGGCGAGTACAAACACTTTTTGCATTGTTTTGCAAATTTTGTAGTATGATTTTATATTGATTTTGTCTGATTGTTCGCTTTGCGAGACATTTTTTTTCACCTAAGCTCCACATGGAAAGGTCAACCCATGTGGTCCACCATCAAACCTCTGCTTTTAATACTCGCAGTTATATCCGCCGGATCGACTGCGGGAGCAGATGACGTAAGTCTTCAGCGAGCTGAAATCGTAAATTCAGATATTATTTATCTGTACCATGCGGCCGCCGCTCACTCGCTGTCGGCAGACAATTACAGTATAAAGGATCATCAGGGCCGCGAAATTGAGGTTTCGACGATTTTACCAGATCTAGCGACCCGTTCCCGTCTCATACCTTCCGAGCCACTTGATAAAAATTCTGTCTACTGGGTTCAAAGCAGAATAGATGGACAAAATATTCGTGCGCGCTTCGACGGCTGGTTTCGCAATATTTATTCAGACCGCGCCCTCGGTGCGACTGTGGCTGATGATGGAACCCATACCGACTTTGCCATATTCGCGCCGCGCGCCACACAGGTCATACTCTATCTTTATGAAAGCGCAGAACATACTCCCAAGGATGCAGTTGCAGCCATCAAACTCGAAAGCGATGAAATGGGGGTCTGGAGTGTGCGCCGCGCGGGAGATCTCCACGGCATTTTTTATGACTTTACCGTACACGGTGTAACCGGTCCTGGCACGCGGTATTATGAGACGCATCCCGTCCATATTTCCGATCCCTATGCCCGCGTGGTCGAACGGGCATCGGGCAAAAGCCGGGTTTGGCGATCAACGCGTCCAGCACGCCCACTTCCAGAAGGGCGCCCACCCATGGAAGATGTTGTCGCCTATGAAGTGCACGTGCAGGATTTTACCGATCGCCTCCCCTCCGGTGCCCTGTCCCAGGGTCCGTTGCGTGCAATGGTCCAAACCGGCCTCACCAACCAGCATGGCCACCCGATTGGCTTCGACTATCTGGTGGATCTGGGAATCAACACGGTTCACCTGATGCCCGTCCAAGAATTTCTCCACCATCCTGACCTGGCGTGGAAAGAAGCATTTGGCGACGACCCCGAAATGAAGCGGCTCGGCATCGCAGACGAGAACTACCAATGGGGGTATAGGACCACCCACGCATTTGCGATTGAGAACCGGTTTGGTAATCCGCGAGCAGAGCCTGGTTCGGAGCGCGAGGCTTTTCGGGACCTTGTCCAGGCTTTCCACGATAAAGGTATTGCCGTCATTGTTGATATCGTTCCGAACCACACTGGTGAAAATATGGATGGGCGCGAAAGGCTGATCAATTTCAACGTTCTCGACAAGGCTTACTACTACCGCACCGATGACAATGTGGACCATATCGGGCCCTTCGGAAACGAGGTGAAGACAGAAGACCGGCCAATGGTTCAACGCTGGGTCATAGATCAATGCGTCCAACTGATTGAAGAATTCGGCATTGATGGCTTTCGAATTGACCTTGCCGGCCAGATTGATGAGCAAACGCTCAAAGCTCTCCGTGCGGCCGTGGGTGACGATATACTCATATATGGGGAACCCTGGATCGACGTGACCGATCCTTACATACGAAGCAATCCAGACTGGGATTGGTATAAAGAGGATAGCCCGATTACGTTTTTCCAGGATGAGGCGCGCGATGCATTTAAAGGGTCTCCCTTCGCTTTGTCGGACAAATTGAGGGATCGCGGCTATGCGGGCGGTAACTTCTCACAACGCGAAGAGGTTATGCGCGCGCTTCAAAATGCGTATCCAGAGGAATCAAGCTCCCCAAATAAGGGGCTGAACTATCTCGATATTCACGACAATTGGGCCCTCGCCGACCGATTTGCACAGCATGATTGGAACGGGTTGCAAGGGGTGGATGAAGCGCGCTATCGGATCGCAGCCGGCCTATTGTTTACGTCGATCGGCCCAATTGTCCTGCATGGTGGCTCAGAGATCATGAGATCGAAAGGCATCGCGCCAGAAGGAGAACGCTCTTCCACACATGACTTTGGCACAATCCATCTAAAGGGTCGCGACGATACGTATAATCTACGGACACCTAATCAGTTTGTCTGGGATAATGTCGGGACAGAAACGGAGGTCGCGAACTTTTCGGGCATGCAGGCCTGGTGGCAGGGCTTGATCGACCTTCGCCTGAGTGAAAGGGGTAAGCCTTTACGCCGGGCCGACCCTGTTCCGGAAGCCTACTACGATTGGATATTGCCGGAAAACGAAAATCTACTCGGATATATCATCGACGAGACCCTTCTCGTTCTGGTCAACATTGGGGAAGACGCTGCAAGTTTTGATTTTTCGGGTAGAATTGACGGCGCGTGGCAACCCGTGGCGGATGGCAAGAACATATTCGGCCCGAAGGATACCTTGGCCGCTCCCATAGCGGCGGATGCCCTAACAACGATCGACGTGCCGGCAACCAGTCTTATGATCTGGGCGAAGCCTCCCGCCGATTAGTGCCCACCGGTGCCAAGTTCAACTGTCTCAACAGGTGTAGGGTCGGCGCGGCGTACGCGCGTCCACAAGAGGGCAGAAATCGCAAGTGAAAGTGCGCCAATAAGGAAAACCACCCCCTTGTCTTCAAGCCTCTGCACAACGAGCGCGATCCCCATGCTGACAAAAAGCTGGGGAAGAACGACCGATAGGTTAAAGAGCCCCATATAAAGCCCCATCCTCGCTTCATCGATCCGAACGGACATAATGGCGAACGGCAGGCTCACAATCGCGGCCCAGCCAACCCCAAGGATCAGCATGGAGCCAAAAACCGCAGCTGGCGAATGCCCAATGAAATAGCCGACAAAATATCCAAAAGACATAACGCCCAGTGCAGCGGCATGGACAAATACCCGGCGACGTGTCGCCGTCATCGGCCCCAGCACGAACGCTGGCAGAAGCGCGGCAACGGCGTTCAGAAGTAAAAAGCTAATCGCAACGATCTGACCAAGCGCGTCGTTCGAAATTCCCTCGAAGCGAAACTCTGCAAGGGCAAAGAAAAATACAAACATGGTTTGCACGCCAATCCAGCTGAATGCATGGGCGGCCATAATTTTTCGGAACTCGTGCACAGCCAGATCTTGCTGACTGATCTCAGCTCGATCCCGCAGCAGGATCTGCCCAATCAACAGCGCCGTTGCCACGAGACAGATAATCTCCGCGGTCAAACTCTGGGGCTCAACGCCAATCAATCGCCGCCCGAGGGCGAATAGGTCATAAACAAAAAATGCCCAGAGTGGCAGCGTCGCCGAAATGACAATGCCAAGATCTGAAGCGCTCTTCGCTGCAGCTGCCTCGCCGGTTTGCTTAAGCGACCGCGGCTCTTCGAGACACAAGGTTGGCACAATAGAGAAGAGGAAAACGATACCGGCCCCAACATAGATCAGCGCAATATTGCCAAGGATCGCCCCAATGGCGTAGGCAAGCACGCCAAACGTGCCGGACACAGTCTGCATCCACGTATAGCCACGCGTGCGCTGTTCCCCCGGCGGCGTTAGGTCTGCAATAATTGACCGGGTCGGATTGAAGCTGACATTGATCGAAAGATCGAGCAGAAGCGCAACAATCAACGCAATTGTCAAAACACCCTCAAAGCCAAGGGCAGACGAGATTACGCCAATATTTGGCAAGGCCAACAAACTCAGCGATGACAAAACCCCGCCAACGAGAATAAACGGCCGCCGCCGCCCTCCCCAGAACCAGACCTTGTCACTGATAACGCCGATAATGACCTGACCCAGAATGCCGGCAATGGGGCCAGCGGCCCAAACGAGGCCGATCTCCTCAATTTCAAGATCGAACTTGGTTCGAAGAAGCCAGCTAAGGGCTGAAATCTGAACGGACAGAGCAAAGCCCATCGCCGTTGCTGGAAGCGCCATCACCGCAAAAAACGGCACACTCAAGCGCTTTTGCATGTTCAGCACACGATGCCCTCCCCCTTCACTTATTTTGCATTTATTTGTAAGATCAGCGAAGCACAGTTTTCAGCATGAGTAAAATCACTCGCAAAATATACAAGTCTTTCAATATATAATTTGCAGTTTATGCAAATTTATCACCCATCACCGGACTCTTTCAGACAAGCGAACGCGCCCGAATCAGCAGAACGACCAGCAGAGAGACCTTAAATAGCTGCCTAATGGGTCCAGGGCTGTTTTCTGTTGGTGCTGAAATTTTCCGCGTAGGATTTGACGAGGCGCTTCGGCTCGCGCGGCTCTTCCACGGAAAAGACGAGCCCCTCGCGCTTTGCAAAGGCGATAGCTTGATCGCGCGTTTCAAAGGTCAACCGCACTTGATCCCGGGTCGTATCCGTTGACGTCCACCCCATGAGCGGATCGCTCGATCTTTTCCCCGAAGATACATATTCCAAAACCCAGACCTGGGATTTGCCACGACCGGATTGCATTGCCGTCTTAGCGGGCTTGAAAATTCGCGCTTGCATCACTCTTGGCCTTCGATCTGGTGCCTTACCCTGTTGGCGAAATGGTCGGAGCGAGAAAGCTCTACCTTTGATTATGTTATCAAAGAAGCGGCCGATCGCCAAAACCGCTTCAAAGCGTTGAATGTTCCTCGTCTGCCCTGCCCTAAACTCTCGGGCGCCCAGTAAATCACTTCCAGAGTTAAAGATCAGCAAATCCGAATAGTCGTATCCGCCGGCCCATACAAGCGCATTCCTTGCACGATCTCAGTCGCCCAAGCCTTCATCCCAGATACAAACGCATTAACAGCTTTGCATCGGCGGCCTGCCGCGATAGCCCTAAGGCTGGCCTATCTTCTGCCAGTCGAATGGAAAACAGACCATGTCTGCTGACACACACACCACTAAGCCCCCTATCGCTCAACTCATCGATATTATGACCCGCCTGCGGGATCCGAATACGGGGTGCCCATGGGATGTTGAGCAAACCTTTGAAACCATCGCGCCCTATACAATAGAGGAAGCCTACGAGGTCCTCGACGCCATCGAACGCGGCGCAATGGATGATTTGTGCGAAGAGCTCGGCGATTTGCTCCTACAGGTGGTCTTCCATAGCCAGATGGCGAAGGAGGCCGGCCTCTTTACGATTGATGATGTGGCAACGGCCATCAACACCAAGATGATCGACCGTCACCCCCATGTTTTTGGCGATGGGGAGACACGTGACAGCAACAGCCAAACCATCGCCTGGGAAGAGCAGAAAGCAGCAGAGCGCGCTGCAAAACGCGAAGGACACACCGGGCCGGACAGCGCGCTTGATGGCGTTGCCAACGCCCTTCCCGCGCTCCTACGTGCCGAAAAGCTTCAAAAGCGCGCCGCCAGGGTCGGCTTTGATTGGACAAGGCCCGAACAAATTTTTGCAAAACTCGATGAAGAGGTTGATGAAGTCAAAACTGCTATGGAAAGCGGCTCGCAGGCCGACATTGCTGAGGAAGTTGGCGATCTGCTCTTCGTCGTCGCCAATCTTGCCCGACGCCTAAGCGTCGACCCAGAGGAAGCTTTGCGTGCGGCCAACGCGAAATTTGACCGCAGATTCCGTGCCATGGAAGTGTTATCGAGCGAAAGTGGCGACGTGTTCGCCGATCTTTCACTCGAAGAACAGGAACATCTTTGGCAGGCCGTCAAGCGCCGCGAATAGGTAAGGCCGCTTGCTCCAGAAGACCCGGAAACATCGCATCGAATTGGCCGAATTCGGCATGGGTTAAACGCACATCCAGTTCCAGCTCGCCCGTTTCAGGGCAAGTCGTTTCTGTCAGAACATCGCCATAGTCATACAACCAGGCGCGCGCAGCTCCATCTTTAGGCGCAAGGCGTAATGACAGGGTGGTCGATGCGCTGCGCAAAGCCTCTTCAATCGCTTCGATCAGCGTATCGATCCCATCATGGGTCAATGCAGACACAAGCACGGCTTTTGGCTCATCGCTTCTTATCGATGCTTCGTGTAGCGCCTCCCTTGCATCCTGCGACAGCTGATCGGCTTTGTTCCAGGCTTCGATCATTGGCGGCAGCGGGTGCCCGACGGAGCGCTCCAGCGTCTCCAAAACATAGGTCACATCGAATTTCTGCTTCGCATCGACCGGGCTTGCGCGGTCTCGAACATGGATCAGAAGGTCGGCCTCTATGGCCTCCTCCAGAGTGGCTTGGAAAGATTCGATCAGATGGGTCGGCAGATCCGTTATAAATCCTACGGTATCAACAAATGCGACCTCTCCTAAACTCGGCAGCACAGCCCGCCGAATGGTTGGATCAAGGGTCGCAAATGGCATATCTTTCGCCAGCACATCGGAGCCGCAAACCGCATTGAACAAAGTTGATTTGCCGGCATTGGTGTAGCCGACAAGCGCAATCACAGGGGTTCCGGACCGTGAGCGGCTTTTGCGCTGAAGGCTGCGGGTGCGTCGAACATCATCCAAGTCGCGCCGCAAACGGCGAACCCGGGTGTCGAGCATGCGCTTATCGGCTTCAAGCTGGGTCTCGCCCGGTCCGGACAGGAACCCGCGACCACCGCGTTGGCGCTCAAGGTGTGTCCAGGTCCTGACAAGTCGCGAGCGTTCGTAGAGCTGGCGCGCCAATTCAACTTGAAGACGGCCCGTTTTGGTCCGCGCGCGGAGGCCAAAAATTTCCAGGATCAGTCCTGTCCGATCAATTACTTTGACGGACAGTTCCCGTTCAATGTTGCGCTGTTGGACCGGTGTGAGTGCACCATCGACAATGAAGAGGGTCCCATCGATCGTCTTCAGCTGCTCTGCGAGGCGTTCCAGCACACCGCCCGTCAACAAATGCGATGGCGACGTTCGGCGGATCTGTTCGCTTTGAACAAATCCAACTTTGCACCCAAGGGCTTCCGTTAATCCAGCCGTTTCGGTGAGCCGGGCCTCGGTTGGCCGCTCGGCGGGTGTGAACCAGGGAATAATAACGCCGGCAATTTCCGGCCGCGCAACGCGGTCAATCAACCCTGAGGTCAAGAGACAGCCGTTGTTCCAGCGTCCTCCTCATCGAACAACTGGACAGGTGCATTTGGCGCAATGGTTGAGATAGCGTGTTTATAAACCAGCTGTGGTGCCCGGCCATCGCTGCGAAGCAAAACGCAGAAATTATCGAACCACGTCACTGCGCCCTGAAGTTTGACGCCATTGGTTGTGTACACCGTTAACGGTGTTCGTGCTTTTCTTACCGCATTCAAGAACGTGTCTTGAAGATTTTGCTTTTTTTCGGCAGCCATCGTCTTGCTTTCTATATTTTACACTATGCCGCTAAAATGATTGGAGGCCATCGGCAAGGGTTTTTCCATAACAGATCGGTAATAACCGATAAGGCTGCCCTTGGCTGCCTCTATTTTGACCAAAATTGCGGTCTCAGGGCAGGAAGAAGCGCGATAATTTCAAGGCGGCCGATGATCATCGCGAAAATCAGGACCATATTGCGGCTATCGAATCCTTCCGCCTCCGTGTCGACCAGCCACCCGGAATTGGAAATGGCACCAATAGAATCCAGCATCGCGGCGTTGAACCCCCCGCCTTGAAAACTCAATGCCACGAAAATTGCCGATGCTGCCGCAAGATAGGCGATCAAATAGACCCAAACCCCGATCACAGCCCTTTGTTTCTGGTGGCGATCGCGAAACCTTAAAGCAACGATGGAATGACGGTATCCGAGGCGCGCAAACTCCTGTCCGGCTCTCCGAATGAGGATAACAATCCGCGCGAGTTTTATGCCACCAGCCGTCGACAGGGCCGACCCTCCTATCAGTGCCGGAATAATCAGCACAGGTAATGGCACGGTGGATTTTACGGTTGTAATGTCCGTCCAGACGGGCAGTCCCGAGGTCGATAGAGCTGACATCGTCCAGCCAAGGGCGGAAAAAACACCAAGCCCGCCTGTCCAGGCAAGCACTCCGATCAGCGCCAGAAAGCTCAGCATAAGGTAGAGCTCAGGATCCAAAATAACCGTTCGGATACGTGCCGGGGTCAAATCCATCATCACCGCCAGTCCCGAACTCGCCAGGAACAACCCGGCGAATAGAACAAAAGAGCGCGGAAAATCAGGGCTAGGCTGATTTACAGCGCCGGGGTCAACGAGGCCGGTTGAAACAACGCTTATAGCCTGTGAAAGCGCATTCGGCGCGCTTACGCCATTAAGGGTAAGTCCAGCAAAAACCGCGAGAAACAGGCAAGCGAGGATCACGCCGACCGTTCGCAGAACCCGTGGCATGGCATCGAAAAAACTGCCATCGGGCAAGGTGAACAAAAAAGAACGGTGCACACCGGGCCCACCAAAGCCAAGGGCCGCAAAAACAGACGCCGCGACCGTCAAACTGAACACGGCCCCCAGCACATGCAAAACCCCGCGCCAGACCAGCAAGGACCTTGGCCACTCCCCCTCTGCAATCGCGATCACAGAATGACCCGTCGTTGTGAGGCAGGAGACGGCTTCGTGCAGGCCAGCAATAAAGTTTGGTTCAGCGGTTCCAAACACAAAAGGGATCGCGGCCGGAATAGGCGCGCCAAAACACCAGATAATCGCCACCGCCAGACCATCCGTTGGTCGCGCATCCCGCTGGGGCTTGGTCGTCAACAGCGAAGTGAGACCTGCAATAAGCAGGGTTACAAACGCCGAAAACCCAAAAGCAATGGTCTGGTTCACCTCGCCGTTCAGGGCCGCAATCCCCAATGGCAGCAACATGCTGAGCCCCAAAGCGAGCCCAAGTGCAGACAAAATACGGATAATCGCAGCGTGGTTCACAACAGCCCAGCGCCCCCGCGTCTAGAAGAACTCAGGGCTGACACGGAAAAACTGTTCCACCGAGCGGGTCATATGGCTTTCGTAAAACAGAATGACATGGTCATCCGTCTTCACGCGCAAGCTCCCGCGCGGAAAAAGCGTTTCGCCATTGCGCACAACGCCGGCCGCTGTGACGCCTTCGGGCAGATCATCATAGCCCAGATTGCTGCCGATCAGCGATGAGCTCTCAAGCACAACGCCTTCAGCAGCTTCTGCCGCCCCATCTTCAATAGAGTGGAGGTTCAAAATCCGACCCCGGCGCAACCGTAGCAGAATTTGCGAAACGGTCAGCGCCCGTGGATCGAGCACAACATCGACCTTCAAATCCCGGCTTAGCTCCGCCAACTCCACCTCGTTAACAAGGGCAAGTGCGCGCTTCGCCCCGCCCCGTTTAGCGAGATTACAGATCAACAGATTCGATTTGTCATCATCGGTCAGAGCAACCACAAAATCTGCGCCGCTAATGCCTGCTTCCTCCAGGATATCCGACGACATGCCATCGCCCTGGATCACGATTGTGCGGCGCAATTGCATAACGGCAGCTTCGGCCCGGGCCGGGTCGGCCTCTATCAGTCTGACGCGGATATCGGTTTGACGCTCGATCTTGGCGGCAAGATACCGACCGATATTCCCACCACCCACAATAACAATATGGCGTAAGTCTTTGGTTTCCTTGTTGAATATTCGTGTAAGGCGAGCGGCGTGCTCCTTGCGGACGGTAAGATAGGCGCGATCATTCTCGCGCAAACGGTCGTTTGAGCGGGGCGCAAAAACAGTCCGGCCCCTGCCAACGCCAACCACACGGGCCTCAAGATCCGGAAACAGGCCTTCCATTTGATCAAGCGCAGTATCGACCAGCGGGCTATCCGCCGCCATTTCGAACCCAAGCAATTTCACATCACCCTTTGCAAAGCTGGAACTGGTCAATGCCCCTGGCATGGTAATGCGTTGCAGCACCGCATCTCCGACGGCGATTTCCGGCGAAATCACCATGTCGATTGGCAATCCGCCGCGTGAAAACAGGTCGCCGGTGCTCTTTTCCAAATACGCACGCGCCCGAATCCGCGCAATTTTCGTCGGCACGCTAAACAAGGTATGGGCAATCTGGCAGATCACCATATTCACCTCGTCATAATACGTTACGGCTATGATCATCTCGCAGTCGTCTATGCCGGCTTGGCGAAGCGTGTCCGGATAGGCCGCATGTCCAACAACCCCCCGGACATCGAGATCCGTAGAAACCCGATCAACAAGCTCAGGGTCCGCATCAACAATCACGATGCTATGTTTTTCAGCCGCCAGCCGCCGGGCAATGCCCTGCCCAACCCGGCCAGCCCCACAAATAACTACACGCATGCCTCAGCTTCCTTGGCGCACCTGGGAAGATTGTAGGCCAAGAGCCTTTAATTTTCTGTGCAAAGCGGATCGCTCCATACCAATGAATTCAGCCGTCCGCGAAATATTCCCATTAAATCGGGTGATCTGGAGCGCCAGATATTCTCGTTCAAACTGTTCGCGCGCATCCCTGAGCGACAGGCCAACGAGTTCAGCAGATCCGGCCCCACTTGCACCTCCACTGCCTGGATCGCGCTCCTTTGGCAGCTCGTCCACGCTTACGGGGCGGGCATGGTCAGATGGCGACAGGATCATGATACGCTCAACAATGTTCCTTAACTGGCGAATATTGCCGGGCCATTCCATGGATTGTAGAACAGCGATCGCTTCGCTGGAAAATGGCCGGGCGTGCAATCCCGAAGAGTCACCAATATTGCCAGAAAAATAGTCAATTAATTCAGGTATGTCTGCCCGTCTCTGGGAAAGTGATGGAACTTGTAAGGGGACCACATTCAACCGATAATACAGATCCTCGCGGAACCGGCCGGCTTCGATTTCTTTTTCAAGATTCTTGGTTGTCGCGGACATGACACGGACATCGACAACAACATCGGAACGTCCGCCGACACGCTGAAAACTCTGATCTGTCAGAACCCGCAGGATCTTGTTTTGCGTGCCGCGTGGCATGTCCGCGATTTCATCCAGCAGCAGACTGCCGCCATGGGCCTTCTCGAACAGGCCAATCCGCACAGGGCGTCCTTCGGAATCCTCTTCGCCGAACAACGCATATTCCATTTGGTCCGGTGAAATGCTGGCAGCGTTTACAGCAAGAAATGGTCCGTCGCTGCGCCCTGAACGCTCGTGGATAAGCCGCGCGGCAAGTTCCTTGCCCACACCTGCCGGACCTGTAATTAAAATACGGGAGTTCGTCGGTGCGACTTTCTCGATTGATGAGCGTAGTGATTGGGCAGCGCTGCTAGAGCCTACCCATTGCTCAGCAAGACCTGCTTTTGATTTTAATCGGGCATTTTCCCGTTTTAGCCGCGCGGCTTCGAGTGCGCGCTCAATTAGCAATATCAGCCGATCACTCTTGAAGGGCTTCTCGATGAAATCGTAAGCGCCGCGCCGAATGGCAGCGACGGCCGTTTCGATATTGCCATGGCCACTGATCACAATCACCGGCAAGAGAGGGTCAATAGATTTCAAATATTGCAGAACGGCCAAGCCATCCATGCCGCTGCCCTGTAACCAAACATCCAGGATAACCAGCGACGGGGCCCGGTTGCGTACCTCATCAAGCGCAACTTCCGCTGTGGCGGCCGTGCGGGTCTCATAGCCTTCATCTTCGAGGACCCCCGCAATCAGTTCTCGAATGTCCGGCTCATCATCGACGATGAGGATATCACTGGCCACTATACGACCTCCTTAATGGTCACTGATGCCCCCATCTGCTCGTCCGGTGCTGCTTCGGCGTCATGCTGTATCGGCAACAGCACACGAACCCGTGCGCCCGGTAGACCGTCAGCCCTTGAATGAAGTGAGATTGAACCGGCATGGTCAATAATCACACGGCTTACAATGGCAAGGCCAAGCCCGGTTCCCCGTTCGCGCGTTGTCACATAGGGCTCAAGCAACCGATCCTTATTGTCCGCTGGAAAGCCCGGCCCATTGTCCTGAACCGTAATCTCTACAGTATCTCGAATGGTCTTTATCCCAACCTCTATCCGGCCAGGCACATCGCTATCATGGGGCAATGATGCAATCGCCTCGGCTGCATTTTTCAGCAAATTGCCAAAGGCCTGGTTCAGAAGTCTTTCATCACCCTGATAGAAGATATCAGTATCGCTTTTATCTACGCGCACAGCGATATCTGGCGATGTCATGCCCTGGGCAAATGCGACGTCGTTAAGCATTGCGCTAAGATTGAATTTTTCGATGTTCGGTTTGGGCATCCGGGCGAAATTCGAAAATTCCTCCACCATCCGGCCGATATCACTCACCTGGCGCGTAATCGTCTCCAGGCTTTTATCAAATACACCGTCATCATTCGGAATTGCATCTTTGTAACGACGCCGTAAGCGCTCCGCAGAGAGTTGAATTGGCGTGAGCGGGTTTCGGATCTCGTGGGCAATGCGCCGGGCAACATCTCGCCAGGCCATATGGCGCTGCGCCGTCACAATCCGGGTTGCATCATCAAAGGTCAGCACGCATCCGCCAGTGGAATCGGCGAGTGTTCTAAGGCGAATGTGGCGCACACTCCGGCCAAGGCTGATCTCCAGCGAGGCGTCTCCATCACCGCCATCCCGCACCACAGCATGGGCGTGGGACTGAAATTCCGGAACGACATCGCCGAGCATCCGGCCTTGAAGCTCCCCCTTGCCGATCAATGTCTGCGCGGATGTGTTTGCAAGGGTTATCATCATCGTCGCATCTGTTCGGATCACGCCGGCGCGGATCTCAGACAGCAAGGTCTCCAGGAATTGCCGGCGATCCTCCGCCACGGTTCGTGCGCTGACGAGGGCTGCGCGCTGGGCTCCGAGTTGGGCGGTCATAGTGTTGAACGAGGTTGCGAGGGCATCAATTTCATCCCCGCTACGTGGCGGCGCAACGCGCGTCGTCAAGTCGCCGTCCCGCACCGCCCGGGCAGCTTTGGCCAAGCGGCTGATTGGACCGGTGATCTGCGTCCCCGCTTCCAGTCCGAGCCGCCCGAACAGCAAAAGAGCAAGGGTCACGATCTGCGCATAGCCAATGCCGAAAAATGTCTGGAGTTGGCCACTCGCTGCCTCGGCCTGGCGGTATTGGCTGAGCGCCGTTTCTGCCTCGCGCAACCGTGCTAGTGTTTCCGGGTTTACCTCGGTCAGCACATACAGAAACGCATCGGCAATCTCATCCAATTTCACCGTCGCCGAAACATACCCGATCTGCTCGTAAAGGGTTTGCCCCACAAGGCCTTCAGCCGCCTCGGATAGTGCCTCGGCCGTCGGCGGAATAAATGTAATTGGGCGCTCAACATTCGCCGTCACCAGCAGTGCGCCGTCTGGAGACACAAGATAGGCGGCGCGAAAGCCAAGCCCAAAGGCCTGCAGGCCCAAATAGTCCGCGAAGAGATCCGGCGTGTCACGCAGCCCCCGCGCTGTGTCGGGATAGTCGATATCATTCGCGATGGTCTGCGCCCGAACTTCTATCTCCGCGCTGACAGCATTCAGGTTCTCCCGCGAAAGTTCCGCGGTTTGCTCAACGATCGTCCCGATCCTGGCGCTGAACCAATTGTCCAGGCCTTGGGTAATCGTCGCGCCCAGCACAACAGCCACAATCGTCGCCGGGATCACGGACGAAAGGCTAAAAAGCAGCAGAAACCGCCTCACCAAACGTCCCCGCCCCTCCACCGCCCCATCCCTCTGCAGGGACCGGTAACGACGTACCAGGATCACCGCCAACGTCGCGATCAGCACAAAATTGATCCCGATCAGCCATGGCATCCGCCCGGCGAAGGGCCGCGTTGGATCCGCACTGAATATGGTGAGAAAGGTGACCGATAGCGCAATAAGCGCGGCGACGAGAAAAATCGCCTGGAACACGCTGGCGCTCGCGCGCTTCGCTGGACTTGCACTAAAATACGACACTCAAACACCTATGACAGGACGGCAATGTATCCCAAAGGCAACAGTGATGTTCTAGTGCAACACTTTGCAGCCCGTCAATCAGTCCTCTGCAAAACCAAGTGCATTGATTTTCGCCCGCAATGTGTTGCGGTTGACGCCCAACAGGCCAGCCGCGCGGACCTTGTTGCCCGACGTAATCGACAAAGCCAGTGAAATGAGTGGCCGCTCCACCTCTTCGATCACTTTTTGATAGATGCGATTTGCCACGTTCGGATCGGCAGCCATAAGATCCGGCATCACATGCCGTTTCAGCAAAAGATCCATCTCGCCCTCAAAGTCGATCGATTCCGGCGTCGCTTGATTGAGATCACTCCGCATCGCAGCCTCAACATCCTTCACGGTAATCGTCGCATCTGGACTCAGCGCACAAAGCCTGAGAATAATGTTCTCCAACTCCCGCACATTGCCCGGCCACTCATAGGCAACCATCAAGTCAAGGCTTGCCGTATCCAGGCGTTTGGAGGGCAAGCCTTGGTCCCGGGCGCGCACAAGAAACGCTTTGGCAAGTTCAGAAATATCTTCCTTGCGGGCGCGAAGCGGCGGCAAGGACAGGCGCACCACATTCAACCGGTAGAACAGATCCTGGCGAAAGACCTTGTCCGTAACGTTCTGATACAGATCCCGGCTTGTCGACACAATCAGGCGGGCGTGCCCGGGACGGCGCAGCAAACGCACGAGCCGCGCTTGGGCATCTGGCGAAAGTCCAGCAACTTCGTCGATATAAACGGTCGCCCGCTCATCATCCCGCAGCGCGGCAAAAGCTTCTGCAATATCGCTGGAATTGACCCCGTCCAGATCCAACGAGATAAACGGTGCGTCGCTGTGCTGGCTGAGATCGTGGATCGCCCGTGCAGTAAGTTCCTTCCCCGTCCCCGCTTCACCCTCAATCAAAACGGTCAGACTGGTATTCATCACCCGGGAAACGACCCGGTAGACCTCCTGCATCTGCTCAGAGCGGCCGATGAGGGGCAGAACAGCATCCTGCTCTGCTTTGCGCGTTTCACGGTCAATCTTGCGTGCACCGCCTTGTTTCTTCAGGGCGCGCCCGACGAGGTCGGTCAAGTTTTCAATATCGAAC
>JBCBAO010000009.1:0-19956 GCA_038532405.1 Pseudomonadota bacterium
GCCATGGTGGCACCCTCGACCCCTTGGCAACGGGGGTCCTGCCCATCGCGTTCGGGAACGCCACCAAGACGGTGGCTTGGGCCATGGATGCCGAGAAGGACTATGAGTTCACCATCACCTGGGGGGTCTCTACCGCAAGCTATGATGCAGAAGGCGTCGAGATTGCCCGGTCTGAGGTTCGCCCGGACCGGGCAGCGATACTTGATGCGCTGCCGCGTTTTGTCGGCGAGATTGAACAGGTACCGCCGAAATTCTCTGCGATTAAAGTGGATGGACAACGCGCCTATGACCTTGCCCGGGACGGCGAGGATTTTGAGCTTGAGGGGCGGCCGGTAACCGTGCATGCAGCCGAGCTTTTATCCACTGAAGAGGATGTGTCGGCGACCTTTTGCGTCCGGTCCGGTAAAGGGTTTTATGTCCGTGCGATGGCGCGTGATCTGGCCCATGCACTTGGGACGGAGGGGCATATCACGGCGCTTCGACGGACGCGGGTTGGCATGTTTTCAATCGAAAATGCGATTGGGCTGACTGAACTGGAAACGCTCTTTGAAGGGAACGGAAACCCTCTCGAAATGTTAGCACCTATCGAGACGGCTCTTGGCGATATTCCCCTCGTCGATGTGTCGTCAGATGATGCCGGCCAGATTCTGAATGGGCAAACGGTTCTGTTGTTGCCCCATATCGCCGAGCATTGGCGTGCCAACCGGTCACCTCGCGACGGGGATGAACGCCTTGCCGTGGCGATGGAGGGGGAGCGCGCGATTGCCCTTGGCGAGGTGCGGGCAGGTCGTTTCCAGCCGGTGCGCGTGTTTCCGGTGGTATAGGATGGGGGCAGAGGGGGTTTTTTGGCGGTAGGCACCCTTCCCAAACGGGGCAAAATGCGTCATAAGCCGCCCTCATTGGACGTTCTCCTAACCTAACCTTGGCTGGACGACATCTTGGCCATCGGTATTTGGCGGCGGAAGGTCCAATGATTTTCCCGAATTCGGGCGTTTTAAATCCGCCGAAACAGGCGACATAAGGAATGATACGATGTCGATTACAGCTGTCCGCAAAGCGGAGCTCATCAAGAAATTTGCCCGGAGTGAGGGCGATACCGGATCTCCGGAAGTACAAGTTGCGATCTTAACGGAACGGATCACAAACCTGACGGAGCATTTCAAGACCAATAAGAAAGACAATCACTCCCGCCGGGGCTTGCTGACCATGGTCGCGACCCGCCGGAAACTCCTCGATTATGTGAAGAGGAAAGACGTAGAGCGCTACCAGGCGCTGATCAAAGAACTTGGGATCCGCCGCTAAGGCGCGCCCCAGACAGACCCGCGCGGCAACGGCCTCGCGGGTTTTTTCGTATGTGAAAGAAAGAAAAACGTATGTTCGACAAACAGACAGTGTCGCTGGAATGGGCCGGCCGCACGCTTACGATTGAAACGGGCCATGTGGCCCGCCAGGCCGACGGATCGGTTATGGTGACCTATGGCGACACCTGTGTGTTAGCCACGGCTGTATTCCAGAAATCAGCCAAACCGGGTCAGGACTTTTTCCCCCTGACCGTCAATTATATGGAAAAATACTATGCGGCCGGGCGTATTCCTGGCGGCTTCTTCAAGCGTGAGGGCCGCCCCACGGAGAAGGAGACCCTGACCTCCCGCCTGATCGACCGCCCGATCCGTCCTTTGTTCGTGGATGGTTTCAAAAACGAGGTTCAGGTTGTTCTGACGGCTGTGTCCTATGATCTGGAAAACGATCCGGACATTCTTGGCATGGTCGGCGCTTCCGCTGCGCTTGTTCTCTCCGGCGCACCATTTATGGGGCCGATTGGCGCGGCGCGCGTTGGCTATAAGGATGGCGAATATATCATTAACCCAACCGTTGATGACCTCGCGGAGTCAGACCTCGATCTTGTCGTTGCCGGCACCCAGGATGCCGTGATGATGGTGGAGTCCGAGGCCAAAGAGCTTTCCGAAGACGTTATGCTGGGCGCGGTCATGGCCGGCCACGACGCCATGCAGCCCGTAATCGACGCGATCATCGAGCTTGCGGAGAAGGCTGCTAAGGAGCCCTTCGAGTTTGAGGGTGCTGATTATTCCGCAGAGCTTAAGGAAATTCAGGATCTGGTCGGCGCAGACCTCTCTGCCGCCTACCAAATTACCGAAAAGCTTGCGCGCCAGGAAGCTGTCGGTGAGGCCCGCGAAAAAGCGGTTGAGGCCCTCGTTTCGACAGAGGACGAAGAAAAGTCCATGTCCGGCGAAACATTCAAGGCTGCCTTTAAGCAAGCAGAGGCCACCGTTGTGCGCGGTGATATCCTGAAAACCGGTAAGCGCATCGACGGCCGCGCTTTGGATCAGGTTCGCCCGATCCTCGCCGAAGCGGCCATCCTGCCGCGCACCCACGGGTCGGCCCTGTTCACGCGCGGCGAAACACAGGCTTTGTGTGTTGCGACGCTTGGCACATCCGATGATGAGCAATTCATCGATGGACTCGATGGAACCTCCAAGGCGAAGTTCATGCTGCACTATAACTTCCCGCCCTATTCGGTGGGTGAAACCGGGCGTATGGGCGGAACCAGCCGCCGGGAGACCGGGCATGGCAAGCTCGCCTGGCGTGCCCTGCAGGCTGTGCTGCCGGAGCCGGAAGAGTTCCCCTATACGATCCGCCTTGTGTCTGAGATTACGGAGTCCAATGGCTCCTCCTCCATGGCGACGGTGTGCGGATGTTCACTGGCGATGATGGATGCTGGTGTGCCGATTGCGCGCCCCGTATCCGGCATCGCCATGGGCCTCATCAAGGAAGATGATGGTGTGGCAGTCCTCTCAGATATTCTCGGTGATGAGGATCACCTCGGTGATATGGATTTCAAGGTGGCCGGAACAACCGAGGGTCTCACCTCGCTCCAGATGGACATCAAGATCGCCGGGATCACCCGGGACATCATGCAGACGGCGCTGGAGCAGGCCAAGGGCGGCCGGCTTCATATCCTCGGCGAAATGGCCAAGGCCTTGGATGGTGCCCGCGAGGAGCTGTCGGACAATGCTCCGCAGATGGAGATTGTGAAGATACCGGTCGACAAGATCCGGGATGTAATCGGCTCCGGCGGTAAGACAATTCGCGATATCGTCGATACGACGGGGGCAAAGCTGAACGTAGAGGATGATGGCACGATCCAGATCTCCGCATTGGATAAGGAGTCCATTGAGGCCGCGAAGAAACGTATCCATGAACTGACCGCTGAAGCTGAAGTTGGCGGGATATATGAAGGCAAGGTCGTATCGATCAAAGACTTCGGAGCCTTTGTGAATTTCTTTGGGCCGAAGGACGGCTTGGTCCACGTCTCGCAAATGGCAAATGAGCGTGTCGGGCACCCCAAAGACCTGGTGAAAGAGGGGGACAAGGTCTGGGTGAAGCTGATGGGCTTCGATGATCGCGGCAAGGTTCGCTTGTCGATGAAAGTCGTAAACCAGGAGACCGGAGAAGCCCTGGACACCGAGGCTGCCGAATAAGCCGGATAGGCTTTCTCCAGGTGGCTGGAAATCGAGGGTCGCACGGCGCAAGCGGTGCGGCCTTCTCTTTTTGTGCTGGATTTGGCGATCACACTTCGGGCTATTCGCCAGCGGGCAACTGCGCTAGGCGTTCGAATATATGGTGGCAGACGGGAGATTAGGCTTAGCCATGTCGGAGATTTTGCCTGACACAAGCGGGCCGCGGCCATGGGTCAGTGTCATCATCGTAAATCATAATGGCGGCCGGTTCCTCCAACCCGCCCTCGACGCGGTCGCTGCACAAGAGGAGGCTGGATCGCTTGAAGTGATCCTAGTGGACAATGCCTCCAGTGATGGGTCTTTTGACGATTTGCGGACCGACCATTTGCCTAGCTTCCACGCCCTCGCGCTTGACGAAAATACTGGTTTTGCCCGCGGCAACAATCTCGCGGTAAATCTGGCGCGGGGCGACTGGATTGCGCTTCTCAATCCCGATACCGAAGCGGCACCGGACTGGCTGGCCGCGTTTCGACGGGCCAAAGAGACTTATCCCGATACGGCGATGTTTGCCGGGGCAACGATTGATATGACCAATCCAGACCTGATGGACGGGGCAGGGGACTGCTATTTCGGGCTCGGTATACCCTGGCGTGGCGGCTATCAGCGCCCTGTAACAGAGCTACCCAGTGCCGGTGAGTGCTTTAGTCCATGCGGAGCCTCGGCCCTTTTTCGTCGAGACGCCTTTCTGGCGGCGGGCGGGTTTGATGAGCGGTTTTTCTGTTATTGTGAGGATGTGGATATTGGCTTTCGGTTGCGCCTGGAGGGCGAGCGCTGCGTGTTCTGGCCGGATGCGCGCGTGCGCCATTTCGGCAGCGGGACAACAAGCGTTGCGAGCCCATTCGCGGTTCGCCATGGGACACGCAACCGGCTCTGGACCTTTGTAAAGAATATGCCGCCCTTGGCACTCATTTTACTCTTTCCGCTCCATATTGCGCTCACATGTGCACTCCTTGTGCGCGGTGCAATGAAGGGTCGCGCCGGCCCGACCTGGGCGGGGCTTTGGGAGGGTGTGTCAGGTCTCCCAGCCGTATGGGCAGATCGGCGGCGGGTACAGGCCCGGCGCAAGCTTTCTTCTCTGCAAATCTTGAAGGCCATGTCCTGGAACTGGAACCGGGTGCGCCAGCGCCGTACCGATGTCCGCGAGTTTGAGGGGCCTGGATCATGACACTTGTTCCGTATCTGATTGCGATTTCGGGAGGCTCTGGTTCCGGCAAGTCGACCCTTGCGGATGCCTTAATCGACCGCTTGGATGGCGGTGCTGTCCTCTTCCACGAGGATGCGTATTATTGGCCAATTGCGCATTATTCCGATGCTGATCTGGCAGCTGGGGTCAATTTTGATGCGCCAGCATCGAAAGATATAAATCATCTTGTTCGGGACATTGCTGCCCTGAAGGTGGGTCAAACGGTGCAGCAACCTATCTACGACTATACGGTCCATGACCGCGTTGACGGATCAACCCGCTCAATTGCTCCAGCTCCGGTGATGATTGTCGAGGGAATACATGTTCTGTCGATCCCGGAAGCGGATCAGTTTATTGACCTTAGGGTTTACGTTGATACGCCGGATGACCTGCGCTTGGCGCGACGTATTCGGCGGGACGTCATCGAGCGCGGCCGGGACGTCGAGAGTGTTTTAAGTCAATACATGGCAACGGTGCGCCCCGCCCATTACGCCTATACGTATCCGGCGAAATTCGGGGCGGACCTTGTTATCGCCGATGAGGGACTGCCAGCCTTTGGCGATGTGCGACCCTCCGATATGGCTCTGGAGCGGATGCTGGCACCGGTTATGGATCGCTTGCGTTCGGCCGGTTATATTTGATCCGTGTTCGTTGTTCGATTTATCTCCGGGCTGGTGGGGCTTTTTGTGCTTGCGAGCTCCGCATTTACGGCCGCCGCCTGTGATCTTGGCGTCTCCGACCGGTCATCTGGAACACCGGCTTATATTGACCTCGTCCAGGATTGTCTGGGTGTCTTGCCCCTAGGGTTTGAAGTCGATACCCGCCTTGAGGACGCTTTCCTCGCCCGGATCAATACAGCGCGGCGCGAGGCCGGGCTGTCGCCCCTTGCCTTGCGACGGGATCTTTTGCCCGCCGCGCGCTTCCATAGTCTTGATATGGGCGTGAATGGTTTCTTTCGACATTTGGGGCCGGATGGCCGAGACCTTGAAAAGCGCGTGCGTGCGCTCGACCGGACTTTGCTAAGCGCGGGTATGCGGGAGAATATCGCCTCCCTGTCAGGCTGGCCGAGGTTCGGCGGAGAGGATGCTGAACTTCACCGCGCGCTTATGGAGAGCCCTGGTCATCGTGCAAACATACTTGCCGAAGCGGTTACCCATTGCGCGATTGGTGTGGTGCGGCGCGGGGGTGATATTTGGGTCACCCAGGTCTTTGTGGATGTGTTTGGCGAACTTGATGCGCCCCTGCCCGCAAGGTGGTCTTCAGGTGCCGAACGGTCTGTTCGTGCAGAGGTTCGGGATTGGCAGCAGGACGCTGTTTTGCTTGCTTTTGCGGATGGCCAGAAGAGGGCTTTGCAGCGCCGCGATAACCGGCCCACCCGCTATACGGTTCCGGTTGGACGTCGCGGCGAGGCCGCCAGTTTTGTCCGCGTTCAAAAGCCGCTCGACAGCGGAGCCGGCATCCAGTTTTTTGACCTGCTGGGGCCCACGCTCTACGTGACCGGCCGCGAAGGCGGCTAGAGAAATGCGGCGATATCCCCGAGGGCTTTCTTTTTAAGGGCATGGTGGGGGACCATGGCATCCTCTGCCGGATATCCGGCCACCAGTATCAAAAAGGGCTTCTCCGTTGCTGGGCGACCGCACAATTCATTGAGGAAATTCATGGGATTGGGCGTATGGACGAGGGTGGCCAAACCCGCCTCCTGGCAGGCGGCGATCAGCAGCCCCGTGGCGATGCCAACGCTCTCATGGATATAGTAGTTCTTGCGGGTCTCGCCCGCTTCTGCCCCGCCGCGGCGCTGGGCAAAAATACAGATCAGCCAAGGCGCGATTTCCATATAGGGTTTGTCGGCATCTGTCCCGATGGGGGAGAGGGCATCAAGCCATTCATCGGAGGCGCGGCCGGAATAAAAGGCGCGTTCCTCTTCTTCTGCTGCCAGTCGAATCCGGCGTTTCAGATCTGCTGATCCGACACAGGAAAAAAACCAGGGCTGGTGATTGGCCCCAGAGGGCGCGGTGCCGGCGGTTGCGACACAGGCTTCGATGATGTCACGATCGACCGCCCGCTCGGCGAAGGCGCGGACAGACCGCCGTTTGCCCATCTCGGCATGGAAGGCTTTGGCCCGCATCCGCATCTCATCAACGGGGCGCTCCTGCCAGCTTGCCAATTGAGTGTGTGTTTCGAGAGAGGTTTTCATAGGTTCCTCTTGGTCCGTCCAAGCATGCTTCTGTTCTATCGGGACAGGGGGCCTGGTCAATCCATGCTTGATCCGACCTTGGCTACGCTTTATCTAGGGCATAGGGAGGGTGCGGTGCCGTTTGCAAAGAAATCGGATATGCTCCCGACGTTGTTCGGGCGAACCTCCCGTCCTATTCTTGTATCGGTGGCGATGCTCCTGGCAGGGCTGACCATCTGGGGCGCAACGGTTGCGGCGATCGAACCGCGCCATGACCGACCATGGCGACCCGAAATTGCCGTGATGCCGGATGTGACGGTTACGGACGAGGGCATCGGGATTGATGCGATACGGGATTGGACCTATCGCAGCGATGGGCCTGTCACCTTTGACTATCGGCCCGGCATCTACCGCGAGGACGAACTCGTTGGGATGTGGTTCATGGTTGAGCCCTTCGGCGGCAGTGACGCGATTGCCCATACCCTTGTCCTGTTTGAGTTTACAGGCGACCGCTTGTTGGCGCTGACAATTGAGGCCCGCAAGGAGGAGGGCGAACTCTATTCTGCCCTTAAGGGAGCCTTCAACACATTCGAACTTGTCTATCTATGGGCAGAAGCCAGGGACGTTCTGACGCGGCGTGCGCGGTATCTGCAGCACGAGGTGTTTGTGTATCCTCTCCGCTTGTCTAAGGAGACCCAGCTTGCCTTTTTAAGGTCTGTTATTGCCAAGACAGAGCAACTTGAAACCGAGCCGCGATTTTACAACACCTTGTTTTCCAACTGTACCAATGAACTCGCCAAATCGGCCGGCTTAAGCTGGAACACGGCTTTCATTTTGACCGGCTATGCCGCCAATCATTTGTGGCGCGAGGATGTTATTCCGGGTCGCCAAGAAGACACGCCGTTCGACAGTGTTCGCCAGCAGGCCGACATGGCGAGCACGATTGATGCCCTTCCCGATGAAGCGCCGGATATGTTCAACCGCGCGCTTTTAGGTGAGCTACGCGCGCGGTTTTCTGGTCTGATAGAGCCATCACCGATCGAAGCAACTTTGTGAATCGCTTAGGCGGCGGGGGCCTCAGCGGCATGGGACTGTAGCTGAATATAGTTCTGCAGTCCCATATTCTCGATCATTTCAAGTTGGGTTTCCAGGAAATCGATATGCTCTTCTTCCGATGAGAGGATTTTGGCAAAAAGATCCCGGCTCACATAGTCGTGCAACTCGTCGGCCTGGGTTACGGCATCGCGATACATCGGATGCGCTTCCATTTCGGTTGCCAGGTCGGCTTCCAGGATTTCCTTGACGTTTTCACCGATCCGAAGTTTGCCGAGATCTTGCAGGTTCGGCAGGCCGCCGAGAAACAAAATACGCTCGATCAGCCAATCGGCATGTTCCATTTCCTCAATGGACTCCCGGTACTCTTTCTCGCCAAGTTTTGTAACGCCCCAATCCTTGAGCATTCTGGCATGGAGGAAATACTGGTTGATTGCCGTCAGCTCTTTTTTGAGCGCCGTGTTCAGCAGTTTTATGATTTTCGGGTTGCCTTTCATCGGGCGCTCCATCGATTTGTCTTGCGTGGGCAAAGACATAAAGCGGCCGATCGCTTTTACAAGCCGATTTGTGGAAAAAATATCAATAAAAACAATTGATTATGAGAGTGAGAAACAGTTGCAGTGAGACTGAAAATCACTTGCGGCTATTCTGCGGCGACCAACCCTATTTTCTCTGGATTTTTGTCCATTTCAGCTGCGATGAAGGCACCCATCTCGCATTTGCATTTTCCGCAGTTAAATTGGCAGCCATTGTGGGCGAGCACAGCTTTTGGGCTGCGCGCACCAGCGGTAATTGCCGACCGCGCCGCCTTTTCATTGATACGATTGCAAATGCAAATGATCATGCGAACTATTTGCATCAATATGCGAATGAATGTCAAGAACAGAGAGGATAAGCAGAGAATCGACCCTCCGCCGGATTGACCTCGTATTTCAGTGAAATCGGAGGTGTTTGTTCAGCCTTGCGCCTGTCACCCTTGACCGGTGTGTTCGCGCCGCCTAGGCCAGCGGTCTCTGAATTGGAGGCCCGATATGTCCGACTTGCCCAGTCTCGCCGCGAGCGCCAAAGCGTGGCCGTTTGATCAAGCGCGCGCCATATTGAAGCGGCGCGAGCAGATGCAGAAGGCCGGCCGGGGCGGCGATGGGCCTGTTACCTTTGAGACGGGCTATGGGCCATCCGGGTTGCCACATATTGGAACCTTTGGCGAGGTTGTGCGGACAACGATGGTGCGCCAAGCCTTTGTTGCGCTTACGGGGGGCGAAATCGAGACGCGGATGATCTGCGTCTCGGACGATATGGACGGTATGCGCAAGGTTCCACCGACGGTCCCAAATCCGGAAAGTCTTGAACCTTATCTCCAGAAACCGCTAACGGCGGTGCCGGATCCCTTCGGAACCCATGATAGCTATGGTCACCATATGAATGCCCGTTTGCGGACATTTCTGGATGGTTTCGGCTTCGATTATGAATTCGCTTCGGCGACCGAGCTTTATAAAAACGGAACCTATGATCCGATGCTCCGTCGCGCCGCTGAGAAATACCAGGCGATCATGGATGTTATGTTGCCGACCCTCGGGGAGGCGCGCCGGGCAACCTATTCGCCGTTTCTGCCGATCAGCCCAAGCACTGGCCGCGTATTATATGTGCCGATGAAGGAGGTGGATCCCCTAAATGGGACAATCACGTTTGAAGATGAAGACGGGACGGATGTTACAATCCCGGTGACTGGCGGCACTTGCAAACTGCAATGGAAGCCGGACTTCGGCATGCGCTGGGCGGCCCTTGGCGTCGACTTCGAGATGTTCGGCAAGGATCACCAGGACAATGCGCCGATTTATTCGAAGATTTGTTCCATTCTGGGGATGCGTCCGCCACAGCAATATGTGTACGAACTGTTCCTTGATGACAAAGGCGAAAAGATCTCCAAGACCAAGGGCAACGGTATCTCCGTGGACGAGTGGCTTGCCTATGCGCCGCCGGAAAGCCTCTCTCTGTTCCAGTTCCAGAAACCCCGGGTCGCCAAAAAGCTCTATTTTGACGTCATCCCGAAGGCGGTGGATGAATATCTGACTTTCTTGGCGAAATTTGCCGAGGAGGAACCTGCGCGCCAATTGGAGAACCCCGTTTGGCACATCCACAATGGTGCCCCGCCCCGCGCCGATGTTCCGGTGAGTTTTGCACTTCTCCTAAATCTGGTCAGTGCGGCCAATGCTGAAAACAAGGAACAACTGTGGGGCTTTATCTCGCGCTATGTTCCCGATGCTTCTGCTGAAACGCATCCATTGCTCGACCAACTCGCCGGGTATGCCGTGCGGTACTATGATGACTTCGTCAAACCAGCCAAAGTGTACCGGGCACCCACGGATAAAGAGCGTGCTGCGATGGAGGATTTGGCCGCGCGTCTAACCGCCTTTTCAGATGAACCGACGGGGGAGGCGCTCCAAACGCTGACATTTTCCGTCGGCAAGGATCATAATTTTGAGCATTTGCGAGACTGGTTCAAGGCGCTCTATGAGGTTTTGCTTGGACAGTCCCAGGGGCCTCGCTTTGGCGGGTTTGCGGCCCTCTATGGCGTCGAAGAGACCGCGGATCTGATCCGGGCAGCCCTTGCGCGGTAGTCAGTGCGACGTTTGTTTTGACATTTTGCCTTGGGGCAGGTGACATAAGCTTATTCAGTAGATGGAGTGTGCCCATGAGACCCGTTTTGCTATCGTTTGCTGCAATGGCACTCGCCGGGTTTGCCAATGGTGACCCGTCGGACGTTGCAGGCCACTGGTTGACCGAGGCGGGCAATGCCATCGTAACGATTGCCGATTGCGGCGATGCGACGCCTTGCGGCAACGTCACCTGGGCCGATTTGACCGAGGCCCCGACGGACAAGGACGTGAACAATCCGGACGCTGCTCTGCGTGATAGGCCCCTCATTGGATTACAGATGCTGTGGGGCTTCTCTCGCCGCAATGATCGGTGGCGGCGGGGCCGGATTTACGACCCGGAAGCAGGCAAAACTTATGGATCTGGCATTCGTCTCACGGATGAAGGTGAACTTGCGGTAAAGGGGTGTATTGGGCCGGTTTGCCGAACACAAATCTGGACGCCCATTGATGCATCCGATCCACGCCTGGTTCAGGATCTGCCACCTGCTTAGCCTGGCAAGTTGCGCTCTGTCTCTGGTGGTGCGTATGTGATGTTTATCTCATCACCGAGCTTTAATGGGCCACCGGTCAAAACGCGGCAGGTGACCCCTCCGCGCCAGTCTGGCCCCAAGGCTTTCAAGAGCCCGCTATAGGCCTCATCCATCCGTTTGCAGGGATATGTCTGTCCGGTCACTTCGAGACTGATTTCGCCGATTTGTATTTTGGCTCCCTTGGCCCTGGGGAGGCGGAGACCTTTGCAGAACAGGTTCGCGCGTCGAACCGTCCAGTGAAGGCAGGCCGCAGCCGGCGGAAGGGTTGCTAGCGCGGCCTGCCAGTCCTCTCGAGCGAGGATCGTGATTTGCCGGGTTGGGTGTTTTGCCCCCTTGAAGTCACCTTCGAGCCCAGCGTCGGTGCTAATCACACCAGATGATAATTCTTCCATTGGAGCCCGGCGTTCCGGGCGCCTCGCAAGTCCGATCAGATACCCTGTCATGGTGATGGGCCTATTCAGCTGCGATGAGGGTCGTCTTTCCTCCATTCTGTTCGGGAGCGCCGCCTTCCGGCCAGTGGGCCCAGAGCGCAGTCTCAAGCGCGCGGGCGCTGTCAACGGCGGCTTCCTTGACATGGCCATAGCCGCGGATGTGGTCCGGGATCGAGGCGATCTCAACGGCGAGGGAATGGTTCTTCGGCGTTAATCCCCCGGCCAGGACTTCGAGGCGTACAAGATATTCATCGCGCAGATTACGTTCCATCTTCCGCTCCTCGGTATAGCCGAAGATGTCAAAGCGTGTGCCACGCAAGCCCTTGAACCGCTTGAGCAAACGGAAGCTGCGCATCATCCACGGCCCGAACCGTTGTTTGACCAAATGCCCATTTGAATCTGTTTTGGAGAGGAGGGGCGGAGCCAAATGAAACTGGAGCTTGCCGCCTTTGAACTGATCCTTGAGTTGGGCTTCAAATTTTCCATCCGTATAAAGACGCGCAACTTCATACTCGTCTTTGTACGCCATAAGCTTGTAGGCATAGGTGGCAGCCGCGCGGGAGAGGGCGTCCCCGAGGCCAGCTGTTGTTTCCGCCGCGACCACTTTGGAGACGATCTTGCGATACCGCATGGCATAGGCTTCGTTTTGATAGGATTTCAGCCTTGCGACACGGTCTTCAATCAACTCATCCAGTGTTTTCTCCGGAACATCCCCGCGGGGATCGGCCATTTTTTTGAGCCGCTCGGGCGCTGCCGCCGCAATACGCCCAAGATCAAAGGCTTGCATATTGTCCGTTACTTTCACGCCGTTGAGCTTCACAGCGCGGTAAAAGCCGCGGAGGGATACGGGCACGCGGCCCTTCTGCCAGGCGAAGCCGAGCATGATCATATTGGTGTAGATCGCGTCATGCATATAGCCAACAGCCATGGCTTCCGCATCGATGCTGTCGAAGTCGTCGGCCTGGCGCTTTACGCGCCCGGCCAGCAGGTCACGCTCAAATCGTTTGGATCGATTGCGGATGAACTCCGCCGTCGGCGTGACATCGTCGTTCGCATACACTGCGGTGCGGGACGCATCCATAAGGTTTATGGCATCACCGCCTGCGGCAACCACAAGATCACACCCGATGACAAGATCGGCGCTCGCAGGTGGCACCCTGCCGGTTGAAATCATCTCCGGCGTCCGTGCGAACCGAACATGGGAAAGGACTGGTCCTCCCTTTTGGGCAAGGCCTGTCATATCTAGCGACGAAGCGGCATTGCCATCGACATGTGCGGCCATGGCGAGGATTGCAGCGACGGTTGTAACGCCGGTTCCCCCCACGCCCGTGAAGATAAGATTCCAGGGTTGGTCGAGGGGGGGCGTTTCTGGGATCGGCAGGTTGTTGGCGTCAATCTCTGGACGCTGCTTTTCTGCCCAAGCCGGCTCTGCGCCCTTGATGGTCACAAAGCTGGGGCAGAAGCCCTTTAGACATGATTTGTCCGTGTTACAGGTCGATTGATTGATGCGGCGCTTGCGGCCAAGCTCGGTTTCGACCGGCTCTACCGACAAACAATTGGATTTTATGGAACAGTCCCCGCAGCCCTCGCAAACTTCCTGATTGATAAGGACGCGGACCGTGTCGGCTTCCATCATTTTGCGCTTCGTCCGGCGGCGCTTTTCGGTGGCGCAGAGTTGATCATAGATCAAGACAGAGACCCCCGGTGTATTGCGCAGGGTCCTTTGCACATCGTCCAGCCGATCACGGTGGTAAATTCGAACGCCGCGCGGCAAACCTTTGACATTGGCATAACGGGTAATGTCATCCGCAACGATAACGATCGTTTTCACCCCTTCGCCTTTGACTTGCTGCGCGATCTGAACCGGTGTCTGTCCGCTCTCCACCGTCTGCCCGCCGGTCATGGCAACGGCGTCATTATAAAGAACTTTATAAGTGATATTGGCCTTGGAGGTTACGGCGGCGCGAATGGCGAGGGAGCCAGAATGGGAATAGGTGCCATCTCCCAAATTCACAAAGATATGGGGTTCGTCCGTAAACTGATATTGTCCGATCCAGCCGACGCCTTCGCCGCCCATTTGACTGGTCATGTCTGTGTTTCGTTCCGGCATGAAATTGACCATATAGTGGCAGCCAATACCAGCGAGGGCGCGGGACCCCTCAGGAACGACGGTCGATGTATTGTGGGGGCACCCGGAGCAATAATGCGGTTTGCGGATCGTTGGGGAGGCATTTGTGCGCGCTGCTTCGCCGGCGCGTCCAACCCGGTCGAAATAGGCGTCGGCGCGGCTCTTGTCCCACCGACCTTCGATCCGCGTCATGAGCGCCGCCGCAATTTCGGGAACCGGAATGGAAGCAACGTCTGAAAGAAGGGGTGCGCCGTCGAGCGTTCGCTTGCCCTCTATTTTCGGTCGCAGCCGGTCCGGTAAATCGTATAGCGCGGTTTTTAATTGATCTTCTATGAGCGGACGCTTGTGTTCGATGACCAGGATGCGTTCGAGGCCCGCGCAAAACTCCCGCACGCCCTCCGGCTCCAGCGGCCAGGGCATGGCGACCTTATAGATCGATACGCCGAGGTCGGCCGCTGCTTCAGGGCTTAGGCCCAAGGCCGCGAGGGCTTCGAACACATCGCGTGCAGCCTGTCCCGTAACAATGATGCCGAGGCGGGGTTTTGGAGCTTCCAGGATGACCCGGTCCAGGCGGTTTGCGCGGACATATGCCTGGGCGGCCGGGAGCTTGAAGCGCCGCATCCGA
Organism: Pseudomonadota bacterium; assembly: GCA_038532405.1. Taxonomy (GTDB): domain Bacteria; phylum Pseudomonadota; class Alphaproteobacteria; order Caulobacterales; family Hyphomonadaceae; genus CALLCD01. The sequence goes on from JBCBAO010000009.1 coordinate 14,320, forward strand.
GCTTCTTTGTCCATAGGATTATCCGCCCGCCGCAGATGCACGCCATCTTCGGGCAAAACAAATGCCGGCATTTCAAATTCAAGGCGATCTAGCGTGACATCAACCACAGATCCTGAATCCATAGTGTCGGCGAGGGCGACAAGGCCTGTCCAGGCCCCCGAAAACCGGCTCATTTCCAGGCCATGTAAGCCATAATCGAGCACATCCTGGATCGATGCGGGGTTTAATACGGGGATTTCCGCATCCGCCATCGCATATTCCGACTGCGAGGGCAGGGTAGAGGACTTGCAATTGTGGTCGTCACCAACGATCGCCAGTACACCGCCATGGGACGAAGAGCCGGCAAAATTGGCGTGTTTGAAGACGTCGCCAGTTCGGTCGACCCCCGGGGCTTTGCCATACCAGATGCCGAACACGCCATCTTTTTTGGACCCAGGAAACAGGCCGAGCTGCTGGGACCCCCACACGGCTGTTGCGCCGAGATCCTCGTTTATGCCTTCCCAGAACTTGATGTCGTAGGTGTCGAGCCATGTTTGAGCGGCGCGGAGTTGCTGGTCGTATCCGCCGAGGGGGGAGCCGCGATACCCCGATATGAAGCCTGCCGTTTGTAGCCCTGCTCGAATGTCGAAACGCCGACGATCAAGGGGCAATCTTACAAGTGCCTGGATACCCGTCATATAGGCTCGGCCCTCGACAAGATCATATTTGTCGTTCAGCGTAACATTGCGGTGCTGCATGGTTGGTCATATCCTAGAACGGCCATCACACCTATATAATGCCACAAAATGCAGAAATTGCTTGCCTTCTTTGCCTGTTATTGGCTAATTGGAGGCATTAATTGTCTTTATTCATGTTTTTTGGGGTAAATAGTTGCCGGAAATTCTTGATCCCGTTGATGCCAAGATCCTCGAATTGATTCAGGGCGACGCCAGTTTGTCCGTCGCCGATATCGCGGATCGCGTTGGCTTATCGTCTTCGCCGTGTTGGCGGCGTATTAAACGTATGGAAGAGCAGGGAATCATCCAATGCCGTGTGACGCTTCTGGATCGCGATCAGCTCGGCTTAAACTTTGAGGTGGTCGCAAGCGTCAAGTTGGCCTTGCCGAACCGAGAAAACCTCGAAGCGTTTGAAGCCATGGTTCAGAGCTGGGATGAGGTTCCGGAATGTATGACCGTTACGGGGGCTGTCGACTATGTCATCCGTGTCGTAACGACCGATATGCACGCCTATGATGATTTCCTGCGGGACAAGCTGCTTGGGTCTGCCCTTGTCTCCGATGTGCAATCGCGGATCGTTATTCGCATGGCCAAACGCTCAACGGCTTTGCCACTCGGGTTGTTGAATGCAGGATCCGCGCGGGATGATTAGGCCGTTGCGCGTCGTCGCGGTTTGCCTTGCGATGACCATTCTGTCCGCCTGTTTGACCCAGCCGGACTATCGACCGGACAGAGCAAATCCAGACACTGTGCCAAGCGTAGACCTGGAACGATATCAAGGCCTTTGGTATGAAATCGCGCGATATCCGAATTGGTTTGAGCGTGGCTGTGAAGGCGTAACCGCCGAATACGCCCTTCGCCCAGATGGCCGGATCGCTGTCACGAATACGTGCCGAAAGGATAGCGTTTCTGGCGAAGCAAAGGTCGCAAATGGGCGCGCAAGATCTATTGAAGGATCTGGCAATGCGCGCCTCAAGGTCAGATTTGCGCCGGACTGGGTGCCTTTTGCCGAAGGAGACTATTGGATCCTCCACCTGGAAGACGACTACTCGGCTGTTCTCGTGGGCGATCCAGGTGGAAAATATCTTTGGATTTTGGCGCGCGAACCCGAACTGCCGGAAGCGACCCTGGCGCATATTTATGCCCGCGCCGAGGCACTTGGATATGCCACCGCGCCGCTGCGCTTAACCGAACAACCGCCTGCCTAAGCAGTTCGATATGGCTTGAACACGAGCCGTGTGTGCTTTTAGTCCAGAACTTCGAATTGCGCATAGTCAGCGAGGCGAAAATCCCGGAAAAAGCCCTCCTGTTCGGCCTCAAAGCGCCGCATCCCAGACCAGAGGGCCTCATCATAATTGACCCCTGCAGTATCTCCTTCAACGCCGACTAGGATTAAGCGACGTTGGGAGACCGTGGCCTCCGGGCAGCGGTCTCGTCCGGGGCAAGGAGACGTCTCGGCATGTTCGCCAAGGCTCGCCGCAACGAGATCTGGTCCGGTTTCCGCGCAGACGGGCTTTACCGTGCGCAGCGCCGAGACAAGCGTGCGGCCGCGTTCCCTAGCGAGCGCTTGGTTTAATGCTGTTGGCCCTTCAAAGGATGAGGTCCCAATCGCCAATATGCTGCCGGCTGCACAGAATCTGTCCTGGAAATCACCGCCGGAGAACAGCCGGGTCAAATTTGCGTCCCCGAGTGGCCCTGTAAGCCGACGTCCATCGCCGAACTCCCAGGAATAGTCCTGGCTTAGGATGTAGATCCGCAACTCCGCGGTTCGTCCGGCTGTATCCGCGCCCACAAACCTGTCGGACTCCAGCCATCGATTGTCATCGAAGCGACGAAGTGTTCCGTCTGCGACCGCCTGCTCATCGCTCACGGGTAGGCGGTCTATGCTAACAGCTTCGGGTAAGGGTTCGAGGGAAGGGTGGGCGGTATCGACTGCGGCGATGTCGACACGGGTTTCTCCTTCGTTTTGGGTCAAGAAAAACCATGCACCTGCGACCATGAAACCGACAAGGAGCAGGAAAATCAGAAGAATGATCCAGCGGCGGCTGCCACTCTCATCGCGGTAGGTATAGGGTCCCTCAGTCATGGTGTTGCCTCTCCCTTGTCGAGGGGCAGTTTAGTCCAGGGGCGCGTTTGGGGAAACCTCTACCGCTTGCTGCGGTAGATAGTGGCCTATTCAGTTCTGGTTCATGGAGCGCAGGGTCTTTGGTATATCTGATCTAATGTTTCGTTGTTTTTAAACGTTAATCTGGGGGGACCAATGGAAGATTTGCTCGCAACAATCGATTTGCAGGACTATCTGCCTGGGGCAATCGCTTTTGGAACAAATATTCTGCTTGCGATCCTGATTTTTATCATTGGCAGTTGGGTTGCTGCCCGGGCAGGCGCTTTCGTGCGCGGGATTGGGGCGCGCTATGAAACGCTGGATGATACCTTGTTCCGGTTCCTCGGCAGCCTGGTCCGCTATGTTATTTTGGCATTTGTCTTTATTGCCGTTCTGAACCGGTTTGGCGTTGAAACCACATCTATTGTGGCGCTCTTGGGCGCTGCGGGCCTCGCTGTTGGGCTCGCCTTGCAGGGGGCGATGTCCAACCTCGCAGCGGGGGTAATGTTGATGATCTTCCGGCCTTATAAGGTCGGCCAATTCATCGATGCTGGGGGCACATTTGGCAATGTGGAGGAGATCACATTATTCACAACGATCTTACGTACGTTTGATCACCAGCAAATTATCATTCCGAACAGCAAGATCTGGGGCGAGCAGATGATCAATCACAGCCACCACCCCGTGCGAGGTGTCGATATGCTGTTCGGCGTGTCTTATGGGGCCGATCTTGATAAAGCAAAGCGCGTGATCCGGGAAACGGTGGAAGCCCACGAACATGTGCTGAGTGATCCTGCGCCTTTTGTCGAAGTTGAGGCGCTCAATAACAGTTCGGTCGATTTCCGTGTCCGCCCCTTCTGTGAAGGCGGGCACTATTTCGAGGTTCTATATTCCATCCCCGAACAGATCAAAAAAGCGCTCGACGCTGCTGATATCGAGATCCCTTTCCCGCATACAAAGGTCATTCTCGAAGGAGAAGATGGATAACGTTCAGAACAAGCACTCCTTTAAGGGGAATGGGGTGCTTAGCGGCTCGTCGGAAACGGCGGGCCGCCATTGTTTTGGGACTAAGGCAGATATTTCAGCTGCGTTGCGTGGCCATCGGAGTGGGCAAATATATGTATGTCTCCGGTTGGCCAGGTTTGGAGGCGGCTCCACATGACGGGCGAGCCCTTGGTTCCGCCAAAAAGGGCCTCAGGTTCAAAGCAAAGCCAGGCAAGGGGGGCATCATCCGAGGCTGCCTCTCCGGCAGAGGTGATGGTCTCTGTCATGTCGCGGATGGTTTCGCGTGGGGGATATTGAAGAAAGACGGAATGATAGATCACAGTGAGGGTGCCCGCTGGTCGAGAGGCAAGTTTCTGTTTCAACCATAATCCCGCATCAGCGCGCTCAACCACTACACCTGATGCGCGAGCAAGTGCGACCGCAGCGTCAAATCTTGCCAGGCGTTCGGGTTGATCGGCCCAGATATAGCTGCGCAATCGCAGAACTTTGTCTGGATCGTGGATGTCGAGGGGGTTCAAGTCACAAGCTGCCCTGGCCGTAACGATGGGGGTTGCATCCAAGTGCTTTGGGGGAGGGCCGTGCCAGTCGGTTGAGACAAGAACACTGCTATCGCCGGCACGGCTCCATGTATCTGTTTGATAAGAAAAACGATCCCAGTTCTGATTTAAACCGGCACTCGCGCCAATTTCGAGCAGGTTGAGGGGCAGCCCGTATTTCGCCGAAAGCTCCAGAAAGCCTGGGAGCAAAGCGATTGATCGTCGTGTTTCATTCGTTTGCGGTGCAGACTGAATAAAGTCGCGAACGACATCTATATTGCTGGCAAGATAGGCGCGCGCTTCCGGCCAAAGAGCAGCAAGCTCCCAATCGCCGCGCGATTTGGGATAGTGCGCGGCGAGGGCGTCTGCCTGTCCCGTCAACACACCATGGTGAAGCGCGCCGCAAAAGCGCATGGAGAGGGCATCCTTGCGCGGATTACCGGGCCAGTTGCCAATCAATGCCTCGCAGGGGCCGCCGGCTTCGACATCTTCTGCAATCGCCTCGCAGAGCGCGGCCGTAAAAGGAGACCCAAGATCTCGACACCCGATCGATTGCTCTTTGAAATGGCTGATAACCCGCTCACTAGAAGTTCCCATATGCTCCTGCCCATCTGCTGAAATTGACTGAAAAAGACGTATCGCAAATGCGGTGGGCCGGGAAAAGGAGCCGCGTTGTCCAAGACAGTTATATGTTTTTGACGCCTACGCCTCGTCGTGAACGTATGACCAGATCTTGGAAATGACGACTGAGCCTTCACCCACAGCAGACGCCACACGTTTGACCGAACCAGCGCGAACGTCGCCAACGGCGAAGATGCCCGGCTCCGATGTTTCAAATGGTGAGGGTTTGTCGACGTCGATGCCCGTTTTGACAAAGCCCTTCGTGTCAAGCTCGACAAGGTCTGACAGCCAACCCGTATAAGGCGCTGCACCGACCATGATGAAGAGACCACCCGTTTCAATCCGGTTTGGCTCCGCTGCGCCCTTTGTCTGGACGGTTACGGCTTCCAGTGCAGCATCGCCATGCAGGGCTGTGACCTCGGAATTGTAGTGGATGGTGACCGATGGGTCGGCCTCCAAGCGGCTCGACAGATAATCCGACATGGAAAGGGCGAGAGATGGGCCGCGCACCAGGAGATGAACATGCCGCGCGCTGCGACAGAGATACATCGCCGCCTGACCCGCAGAGTTTCCGCCGCCAATGACGACCGCGTCCTTGTTCCGGCAGGCCCGCGCCTCGAGCTGTGTCGCGGCATAAAAGACGCCTGCCCCCTCA
>JBCBAO010000010.1:0-19667 GCA_038532405.1 Pseudomonadota bacterium
CTGGACCGCGCGCTCCGAGGCACCTTTTCTGAGCTGGACGTCCCTGTTCTCCCTGCCATCGGATAGCCAGCTTGTTTTTCGCGCCCTGTTTCTTGTGCCGATTGGGGCGCTTGTCATCGCGTTTCTGAGGCAGGTAGAACAGGGACGTCCAGCTCAGGAAAGGTGCCTCGGAGCGCGCGGTCCAAAGGGCATGCTCCAAACGGTTGTTGACGACGCTGCGCACACTGAAACCAATTTCCGGATCCCCTCGTGTGCCGGCTCCCTGTACCAAAGGCGCTTCGCCATAGGTTAGCGGGATGAAAGCATCTTCATCGTCGACACGCCCCGTGCGCGGCGAAACACGCCGCCATTGCTCATCAAGATAGACTTCAACGGCCGCTCGCGGTGTTACGGTTCGCTCCTCTCCGCGAACGATCAGCCCCACAACACGCCGTGCGGGTATTTCTGCGGCATTCAGGATCGTCACCAGTCGGCGCTCGGACTCCCGCAGGTCCAGCTCGGCATCCTCGACGATGGTCTCGACGCGCTCATCCCGCGCATCCGACAAAATCAATGCGAGGTTCCGAACAAAATTTCGGTCATCGGCCGACCGGGATTGGGCAAGGCTAATCACTTCATCCAGGGCCACAAGAAATGGCGTCGGCTCGTTGCGCAACGCCCTTTCGCGCAGATCGGTAGAAAAAGGCGAAACAACGTCCGGGCGATTACCCTGCGATCTTGGCACATTTGAAGAATCGATCCGGTAGCCACGAACGCGGTAAAAAACAGTCTGCGGCCCAGGGGCAGATCGCTGTTCAAAAAGCATGCTCTCCCCCTCGTCACTGGACTGTTCCAGAACCCCGAAGCCGGTCGCCAGAGCATCGGTTTCAAGCACGACAAACCGGCTCGCGCTCGCTGGTACGGCCGCTTCAACCGAAACTGGGCCGCGTCCACCAGTGAAAGAAATACGCGCTTCTACGTAAAACTCGGACTGGTCCTGGTCCGGCTGCGTCGGAAACCCAAGCTCAAAGACTTTATAGGCGAAAATAGACAGCGCTATCGCGACGAGGGCTGCAACCACAATAACGATTTGCAAACGCACCATGTCTCACCCCCAGTCTACCATATGCCGTTACCCGCTGTGTGGACCCGTGGTGCTTACCAACCGTTTTTAGGGGTTGATGCAGTTTAGCATTTGGCTGCGGCTGTATAGTCGCTGTCGGGATTGACCGCAATATCACCATCGTCAAGCATATCCCGGCCAATCAAAAGGGGATAGTTGAAAGTCGTTCGATCTGCGAGGCTCACCTCCCCTTCGACGGGAATGCCTGCGATACACAAATCCAGCTCGACAACGGGGCGGCGCTCTACCCCGCCGCCGCGGCGCTTGATCCGAACCGTTCGAATAACTTCACGTTCCAGAATGCGCTCCTCACCTTCTTCATTGGAGACGCGGAACAGGACGACGCGGGTCGTCTGATTCTCGATATCCGCTTCAGGGTCGAAATCGAGCATCTCCTCGTCGTCGTCATTTTCGGCGCGTAGTTCGATTTCATCCGTCTCAGCGAGGGAGTCCCTGGAGAGGATCTCCGCATGAATGGCGGATGTCTTAGCACCCGTATCCAATTTGGCATCCATACGGATCCCGACGGATGTGATTGTGGCGTGCTCAAGCCATCCAAGAATATGAATCTGGTCGTCTGCCAGGGCCGGCGCGCTCATCAAGCTGAGGCCTCCAAACATGGCAGCAACGATACGGCGTAAGGAATACGAAGGGGACGTCATCATGTTCACTCCGAAAATTAAACCTTTGTTAACCAAGGACGCGAGGCTCAAAGCAGTCTTTTGCCCCTCCGTCCAGACCCAATCAAAAATCAGGCCAGTCTTTCCATGCCGGGTTAACCATACAACGACGCCGACACTAAGCGCGCAAAAACACCTCCAATGTGTCGAAGATGGGGCATGATCGTGGACTTGTTTCGCGCTTTGGCCCGCGAGCGGCGGACGGAAAAGCCAAGTGTGATCAATCAAGAGGGCTTGCGCCGCTGGTCCTTCGATTGCATTGAAAAAGGCGCAGGCCAGAACGGCGCATGTGTGGTTCCACAGTATTGGGGAAGGTCATGGCGGGTAGATATGGACGACCGAAACGCGGCCAACTTGGTTTCTGGTTAGGCTTATCCCTCGTCGTCTTTGTTGGCACGCTTGCTCTGTCCATGATGCAATATCAGGGCGCAAGAGGCTTCTCGGACGTATTGGCGCAACCGGCGGAAAGTATTGGCCCACGCATCTCTCAACCAGCTCCGGAGGGGGCCTCCTTTGTCTCATGGTTTGGCGATGGCCATGATAATACCCATTGGTATCGGTCCGATTTCGACAATGAGGACCATTTTATGCAGGTTGGCTGGGCCGCCAATCACCTCGATTTCCGCGACGAGGCGGTACATTTATGGCTGACGGATCGACCAAGCGAAACCAACCCCTATACATCGGCGGAATACCAGAAGCGTGGTCGGTATGGGTTTGGGCGATACGAGGTGATTATGAAAGCCGCCGAGGGTGAAGGCCTAGTATCATCCTTCTTTACCCATATTGGCCCCTATTTCGGTGCACCTCATGATGAAATCGACATTGAGTTTCTTGGCAAGGATACGACCAAAGTCTACTTGACCTGGTTCAAAAACGGCGAAAAAGGTCCCGAACGCTGGCATCAACTGCCCTTTGATGCGGCTAAAGACTACCACCTCTATGCATTCGAATGGACCCCTGAAACCATTCGCTGGTTTGCCGATGGCGCGCTCATCTATGAGAGGCCTGATAACGCGCTGGCCGTTCCGGCTACACCTGGCCGTATCATTATGAATCTCTGGACCGGCCTGGAAGCCCAATATGGCTGGCATGGGGATCCGAATTTCGGGGTTGCAGATAAGGCGAGCTATCTTTGCGTGTCATACCAGGCGCAACGGGGTGGAAGCACCGCACAATGCTCGGACGGTTGGCAAAGCCGCACACCCTCTGCGACACCTCCCTACGGCGCGGACTTTGCATTGCCTTAAGCAACGAAGACTAGGCGACTGTGGAAAAGGTGTCCGATGGCTTTCTCAAAAACCGATGACATGCAGGAACAGAACACGGTCAAAGCCGCCGAAATATTAATCGCGATTCCGACGCTTAATGAGCAGGATCATATCGAGACCTGCATTCGCTCGCTGCTCTGCGGCGACGAGCGTCTCACCAACGTCAAGATGGTTGTCGCCGATGGGGGCAGCACCGATAAGACAGTCGAGATTGTGACCGACTTACAAGCCACTTTGCCGAATTTACACATAATCCATAACGAAAAACGCCTCCAATCAGCTGCCGTTAACCTCGTCTCGAAAACCGAAGCATTAGAAACGCATAGATATCTCATTCGTTGCGATGCCCACGCGGCCTATCCTCCTGACTACATCTTAAAAGTGGCAGATGCCCTCAGAGCGACGGATGCGGCTTCGGTTGTGGTCTGCATGGATGCCGTTGGGGAAACCTGCTTCCAAAAGGCAAATGCCTGGGTCGTCGACACCCCTCTAGGGTCCGGCGGCTCCGCCCACCGGGGTGGGAAAATATCCGGGTTTTGTGACCATGGCCACCATGCCGGATTTCGGCTAGACACCTTTCTGAAGGTTGGCGGATACGATGAAACCTTTTCCCATAATGAAGATGCTGAGTATGATTATCGCCTGGCACGTTCTGGCGGGAAAATTTGGCTCGACGCATCCATCCGCCTTGACTACCTTCCGCGTGCGACCCTTTCGGGCTTGATCAAGCAATACCACAATTATGGCCAAGGCCGCGCGCGCAACGTCCTAAAGCATGGGACACGACCAAAACTGCGCCAATTGGCCCCTGTCATCAATCTAATTGGGTGCCTGGGGGCCTTGGCGATTGCACCCATTCTTCCGCTCGCTTTACTGTATCCAGCCTTCTACGTCAGCCTACTGATAATTTCATCTGTTTGGATCAGCTTTCGCAAAAAGTCGGCCTGCGGGCTCCTGGCGGGGCTTGCTGCTGGAGCAATGCACATGGCCTGGGCAACTGGGTTTTTGCGACAACTCGTTCGATCCCGGACATAAGCTATCGGAACCGACCCTCACTCAAAAAAAGAAGTTTCTTGTCTGATTGTATAAGGGCATGACCGAAGGGCGATGGGCTCAAAAATCGTATGATCGAGATTTTAGACCATCAGTACAAAAACAGTACGCCTTGCCTCTAAAGGCCAACAATATGACAAAATCGGGGCTGTAATAAAAAAAGCGCTTTGTATATTTTGGCCTAACAAGCACCGCGGCTGGATAGGACAGCGGGGATGGTCAAGAAGAGTATCCGTAGGTCTTCCTGGACCGACATGTTCTCGAAGTACTGGACATCCATTTGAACACGCTCATCATATGTTGTCTCGCTCCGACCGCTGACCTGCCAAAGACCGGTCACACCTGGGCGCATAGCATCATATTGGGCTATGTATTCTCCATAACGCTTCACTTCATCTTCCACGATAGGGCGTGGGCCGACCACTGACATTTCTCCGCGTATGATGTTCAAAAGTTGCGGAAGCTCGTCGAGGCTTGTTTTGCGCAAGAAATGGCCGAAAGCAGTTATCCGTGGGTCGCGACGAAACTTCTGGTTGGCTTCCCACTCAGCAGCCATATCAGGGTTGGTCGCCAATATGTGAGCAAGTACGGCTTCTGCGTCTGTACGCATGGTGCGGAACTTCATGCAAAGGAAAGGCATGCCATTTTCACCACGACGCTCATGAATGAAAAATGTTGGGCCACCATCCTGAAGCTTAATCAGTAGGCCAACAATGAGCATGAATGGTGAAAGAACGAAAAGAGCTGGAACGGCGATCAGCAGATCAAGGATCCGCTTGCCAACAGGCATCTCCGCTGTGATTGCATTTTGAGAATGCGCGTCACTCTTTATCAAGGTCCGCGTTGCGCTGTTTTCTACAGCAGACTCATACTTCATTTGACCCGTCCCGATTCCCTGTTTGAACCATCTGTCCAACATTCAAACAAGTTTTACGCCAAACCCACGCAGACGGTTTTTACACCGTTGTAGGCAGATAGATTGCCCGTCTCCCCTTGGGCAGCGTCTCTGCAAGCATCCGACCTTTTTTATATCGTTTCAGCTGCTTTAGCTACGTCTACGTCCGTCTATTCTTAACATACTGTAAATCGTATCCCGAGGCACCAGGCCACCCTTTTCTCCAAGCAAGCGAAAAGAAAATGCAGGCTGCCCCAATTCTATCATCCGCACGCGATCTATTGCCTCGATTTTGACCGACTAAGCACGCCTTGGCGAGGTGTTTGTCACCTGCTCAAAACCGCACTTTTTGCAAAGCCGCGCCCCTGCGGTTCGCCAAACGTACGCCTAGTTGGTGGATATGCACCGCGAAAGTGATTTCGCCGGCAAGTGCACAAATAGAATTGGATCCAATAATCTTTCCCCGGTGTTTACTGGCGTGTGTAGAGTCACCGAAGAGCGAAGGCTAAGAAGCAGCTCAAGCGAGTATAACAAAGTGTTGTTTTGCCCTTTTTTCTTATCGCTCTGTTAATGGCCCGGCCCATAGATTGGAAAGGCGGCAATTGGGTGGGCGAAGACTTCGGCACTGCGTTCTCGTTTCGACATCGATACAGAAAGCGGGATCGCGGCTGAACAGGATGGCGTAGATGGAACAGAACGCAATAACAGCGCGCAAATCCCGACCATTGAACGTTTCTCGTGGCAATCAGAAAGCCGTTCGCCTCGACGAGCTAACTTATTATGACGATACAATCCGGTGGCCGGTCTGGAAAACCATTCTCCTGGCCGTCGGTGTTTCAGCGGCGCTCTGGACGGCTATTATCGGACTCGCCGTCCAGTTTCTATCCTAAGCAAATAGTTTTTCGCCAGCAATCCTGAGGAGTTCCCGCGTCATATGCGGTGCGGATTTCGGGCGCGTAATAAAAAGGGATGCCGCCCGGTCCGGACGGCGCGTCTTAAAGGCATCGACAAGATATGCGAAGGCGCAGGCGTTTTCGCGCTGGCGGTTTTGGCGATCTGAGGCAGCGCGCGTCGCACTTGTCCACATAGATGAATAGGCTTCGCGGAACCGATTGTCCGCCTTCAGAATCTTCGCGGCCTGGTCGGATGACAGCCGATAGGACGTTGACCCTTCGCGTATGGTGTAATTGTAGAGCGCATCGGGCAGCAGGATCATTTTGGCGTCCTGCGCCAGAAGTTCTGCGATCAGATAGAAGTCCTCACTGTTACGCAGCGTCCCGTCATATGAGATTTGCCGCTCAAGAAGCGCGTCCTTGCGGAAGAGCGGTTTCAGATACCCCAAACTTGCACCAAATCGGATTTCGGTGCGTGGATCAATATAGGTTTCTAGGGTGATCGGCAGCGCGTCCACAGTCTCCTGCGGCAAATCCAGAAAGCGCTTCTCCGCCATTGCCGAAACACCAGGACGAATGGCCAGCATATTGTCGACCACGATATCGGCTTCATGCCGGATGGCCGCGTCCCGCAAAACAGCAAGACGGTTGGGCTCCATCGTGTCATCGTCATCGAGGACGGCAATATAAGGTGCTCGGGACAAGGCGATTGCTCGGTTTCGAGCAGCCGATGGGCCACCATTTTCTGGCAATCGATCATAGACAATACGCGGATCCCCGGCAGCAGCTTTCAATATTGCCGCATGGGTGCTGTCATCCGGCGATGCATCGTCCACAATCACCATTTCCCACCGGACGGATTCCTGCGCGATGACGGAAGCTATTGCGCGCCCGATGAATGCGGCCGATTTCCAGGCCGGCGTAATGACAGAAACTTCCGGCAGGGTTTGCGCGCCTGCAGTCATGCCGGATAGCCATCAATACCATTTTGCACGGCAGCGTCGGCCGGCACGGCATATACGACGCGTTCCAGCCTTGATTTGGCGGCCAGGGCCGAAACCCCAGCGACCATGAACAACATGGCATTGATGTCGAAAACACTAAACATGTAGGACTCGGTGAACGTCGTGGTAACCGAAAGAGCCGACAGGGTCAGCAACATCGCAGAGGGCATATCCTGCTGCGAGATCCAGGCCCGCAAGGCATTGAAGGCGCACCAAACGATCTGGAAGACCATAAAGCCAAGTCCGATATAGCCAAGGTGGATCAGGACTTCATAATAGGTGGAGTGAAAGGAGAACTTGGACCCACTTGGTTTATAGGACCAATCAAGAATAGATTCTGCTTCTCCAATCCAGGGTTTCCAAAACCCTTCGGCACCAACGCCGAGCCAAGGTCGCTCCTTGGAGATCCGTTCCGCCGCAGACCATAGCTCCGTTCGCCCGGTTAAGCTGGAATCCTTGCCAAGTGCGCTCAGCCCTTGATCGATCAGCGACCCGGTCGGTGCATTGGCGACGACCAAACCGCCAACCAGCGCGACAACCATGGCAAAGCCGAGCACGATCACGCGCAAATGGCGCACGCGCTCAAAATTGCTCCAAAGCAGCCAAATTGTTCCAAGTATAACCAGCGCAGCGGCCGATAACAGCAGCGCCGTCGCGCTCTCTGCAATCAAGATGAGATAAAGCGTGAGCGGCACAAAAGGCAAAGCGATGAGCCGGAATAGGATATGTTGCCCACGATCAAGGGCAACGCCAAGGGCAAGCACCATGGCAATCGTCATTCGAATGGCAAAGATATTCTTCTGAACGTACAGGCCCTCTTGGTCGTTCAAAGACCCCGATTCTGGTATCGCTACGAAGACAGACAAAGCGCACGCCACAAAAACCGATCCGACGATTTGCCGCGGTGTCAGCCGACCGGCAATACTAATGGCTATCAGGGCCGTTAGTGTCATCATAATGCCAAAGCGAAGAGACAGGGACGAAACGGGCGACCAGAACATGGAAAACGCCGCAAGCGCAGGCACCAGAAACAATGGCCAGCATCGCAACACGAGCGGCAGGAGCTGGCGAATGTGCAGGACAAAACTTGCAACAAAATAGAGCGCCAGGGGATAGAGAAGCAACTCGTCATTTTCGAAGGGAATGAAAGTTACAAGAAACCAAAGAGAGACAAGGCCCTGCTCCCATAGAGGCGCAGGGCTGCGGGCGACATCAAAGGCCTGCAAAACGGGGGCGTTTGGGGGGGTCATGACAGGGGTCACCATATCACCTCTTGCACTCCATGGTGGATATACCGGCAATCAGCTCACGCACTGTACCCGCGGGCTGCACGAATGCCGTATCCGGTAAATCTAGCAGATTTTTGCGCTTCTGCAGGATTTTCTCACGGTTTTGATCCAGATCCAGAACCAAGCTCTCCAAGGTTTTATGCAAAGGTTCGGCCACATTGAACCCGGCGTCTCGCTGAAGAAGCCACGCGGCGGTTTCCGTTCCCGCCGGCGCAATGGCGGGGACACCGTAATATCCGCCCTCATATAGCCGGTTTGGCAACAACCACACGGAGTTGAAACCGGCCTCCATGAAATCACCGGCCCACACCACATCCACCTCGCCATAGATGCGAGCAAGGTCCTCAGGCGCTTTGTAAGCTCCAAAAAATGTCACATTGGCGTGGGGGGCAATTCGATCATGAAAGTCGGGGATCTCCAGGTCGGCAACCCGGCCATGGAGGTGGATCTCAACGCGGTTGCCGAGCCGGCTTGCAAGTTCGGTCAAGAGGTTCAGGCTGCGGGCGCATCGCAAGATGCCATACCACCCGATACGCAAAGGCCGGCCCTGCGAAACCCCACCAATGTCCGGGCGCGGACCGTAGGCCATTCCATCGACGAGACGGTTCTCCAGGAGGTGCGCCTGGAACAGGCCACCATGGTAAACATCGAAATAGTTTCGCAAAAAACCAGGCGAGCTCACCACAAGCGCCCGGCACCGCTTCAGCAGAAATCGCTCCAGCCCACGCAGCCCAAAACCAATTGGATCCCGCCGCACCAGCAGACGGTGAACATCAAGGCATTCGTAAACAACCGGCGTCTTGAGGCCCGTAGATCGTTTGGCCAAAAAGGCACACGCCAACATATCGAGGTTACGCGCATAAATAAGGTCAGCTTTTTCAAGCGCCTCACCTGCACTCGCTGCGATTTTTGCACCGCGAAACACTTGGCGAATACGTTGAAGGAACGCCCCGTCTCGAGTTTGACCAAGATCAATATTGGTCCACTCCGTTGGCTGGGAGGCACTGCGGCGCATCATGAAACCGGTAACCTCCAGACCATCATCCCGGAAAGCATTTGCGCGTCGCCGGATCGCCGCATCACGGGCGTCGTGACCAAAAAAAGCGATCCGGGTCACTGGCGACTTATCCTCCCTCATGAGGGCCTCATTTTTTGGCTTGAAACCCTCATTTTCCGGTGAGGGCCTCATGTTTACAATTTTGGGGCCCAGGGAGCCGACCCACTTGCCCAGATTTCCTCCAGCAAGTTCTTATCACGCAAGGTGTCCATGGGTTGCCAGAAACCGGTATGCCGGAACGCGGACAGCTCGCCAGCGTCCGCGAGGCGCTCCAGGGGCTCACGCTCCCAGACGGTGTCCGGACCGTCAATCAGATCCATAACGCTTGGCTCAAGCACGAAGAACCCGCCATTGATCACAACGCCATCCTTGGCCGCCTTTTCGCGGAAGCCGCGCACTTGGCCATTCTCAGGGTCGAGGCTTAAAGCGCCGAACCGTCCTGGCTGGGAGACGGCCGTAACGGTGGCCTTGGCTCCTGAAGATTTGTGATGGGCGATCAGTGCCGAAAGATCGATGTCCGAGACGCCGTCCCCATAGGTTAGGCAGAAGGTTTCCCCGCCGAGGAACTCGCGAACGGCTTTGATGCGCCCGCCGGTCATGGTGTTCAGCCCCGTATCGACGACGGTCACGGACCAGTCTTCCGCTTCGGTATGGTGAAAATCGGTCTGACCGGTTTTCAGATTGATCGTGAAATCGCTGAGATGGTTTCGATAATTCAGGAAATAATTCCGGATGTATTCCGATTTGTACCCACAGCAGATGACAAACTCCGTCAGACCATGGGACGCATAATGGCGCATAATGTGCCAAAGGATCGGCCGGCCGCCGATTTCAACCATCGGCTTAGGACGGATGGTCGTTTCCTCACTGATCCGGGTCCCGAATCCACCGGCGAGCAATACAACTTTCATGGCGTGAAATTTCCCTTTTTACGCGGCATGGATCTTAGGGCACGCATGCGCCCCATCTCGTTTTAGATGGCAAAGCAAAAGTTGCGCCAGCCCCCTAACCAACCATGCCGGCCGGCGATTTCGGCCGCAACATTTCGATCGCCGAGGCGAACCAATGGCGATGGAAGCCGAACAGGAAGACGATATACGTCACCGCGCCGGTCCCCACTTTCGCAAACAGGCTTAACACCAACGGCCAATCGGAAGAGATGTCCGTTGCGACCATAACCGCCATGGCCATGGCGAAAACGGCAATATATGCGGGCGTCATGGCCGCAATCAGACGAGATAAGCGCGTCTCCATTTCCCTGAGGAGAATAGGCGTGAACAAGATGATGCTGACACAGAAATGCAGCCCGAGGGACGCGGCAACGGCTTCCACCGGAGCGCCGAAATGGGCGGTGGCGAGGGCCGCGATGGCTGTAATGCTGACATCGGCGATGGCGAATAGGATCAATTCGTTCAACCGGCCGAGGGCGGTAAAGGCATGGTTCCGAAAATAGAAGACGGGTGCCGCCAGACCGATCACGCAGAAGACGATGAGGAGATTGGCTACCCCACCTGCCCGATCGCTCAGCAAAAGGGCAACCAGATCTTCGGCGATGAGGGCACCTCCTGCAAAAACGGGCAAGCAGACCATCGCTGCCATCTTGCTGAGATCGACATAAAGCCCCCGTTTTTCCTGGGCTGTCATGGCCTGGCGCGTTTGGAAGATGACCCAAAGCGATCCCATGGGCGCAGCGATCGCGCCATAGATCATTTCGGCGAATTTGGAAGCGATCCGCAGCGCCCCGACCGCGGCCGTCCCGAAATACCGCCCGACGACGAGGTAAAGGATCGGAATAACCAGAGCAGCGAGGCCTTGGGCGAAGAAAATGCGCCACATGTCGCGCAAGAAGCCTGAGGCAAGCCTGGAATCGAACTGGATGGATGGAACCCATTTGGCCCGCAGCATCAAAAACCCTACAGAGGCGAGGATTGCAACGCCGCGCTGGGCGACGAGTGCCCATTCGGCATAGGGCCCCAAAGCGACGGCAATAGCAGCACCCCCGCCCAAACCCGCCGCAAGAATGCCGCGTATGGCAATGCCCTTGAAATCAAGCGCATGGTTGAGTTTCGCCGTTGGCGGGACGCCGAGCGGCAGAGGCAGAAGTGTCAAGGCAAGGGCCGGCACCATCCATTTCAAAACCGGCTCATTGTTCAAATCGGCGATATAGTATCCGTAGACACACAAAACCGGTAAGGTCAAAAGGAGCATACCCAGCATGGCGAAAAACGCACTGGAGAGGGTACGTTGGGAGAAGTCTCGCCCCTGCATCAGCGTATCAACGGAGGCGGACCGGCCCTGCTGATAAATTAAATCAATAAAAACAGCGCTCAATGCAAACAGGCCAAAAACGCGCAAGCCGAGACGCCATTCCAGAAAGATGATCACACCCAGCACGATGCTCTGGCTCACGGCCATTTCGGCTATGTTCCAGGACATGGCAGAGCCGAAAGATCCGCGCAGCCCCTGGCCTGGTTCCTTTTGAGATATGCCCATGGATGTCCGCTTTATTCCGGCGACGCTTAATCGGCGACCTTCAGCACGCCATGCCACATCCATGCCATCCGCAGACTGAACGGTCGACAACACTGCAGCTTTGAACTGTAAAAAAGACGGCCAAGGCCGATTGGCCAAAGCCGCCTTTTCAAGCGCTGGAAGTCCCTATCAGTCTGCTGAATAATATTTGCTGTAGGATTTGTAGGCCGCGCTGTCGTAGCCAAGGCGCTTGCGTTTGGCGAGGTCGACAAATGTCATGGCGATGCCGGCGACGTTCGCATTGAACTCCTTCAGGACATTCAAGGTCTCCTGTAGCGTCCAGCGGCTGGTCGAGCGCCATTTGGCCACAACGATCACCTGGTCTGTCTTGCTTGCAACGACGCGCGATTCCGACATGAGAAGGATTGGCCCTGTATCGATAACGATGAGATCGTAGGTCTTCTTAAGGTCATTGAGCAGCGCATCAAACGCCCGGGACCCGAACACATCGCGGGGTGTATTCCTGGCATTGGTCAAGGGCAGGATATGCAAGCCGGTCTGCTCATCAATATATGTGGCATCCTCCAGGGACACTTCCCCGAACAAATGCTCGATGAAACCGCGCTCGGGCTCAAAGCCAATCACATCTGTCAGCTGACGGCGGCGGAAATCGCCGTCAATGATCACGGTTTTTGCGCCGGCCATGGCAGACATGCGGCCCAAACAATAGGTGATGGAAGTTTTACCCTCATTTGGCAGCGATGATGTGACGGCAACTGTTTTGGATTCCTTGTCCAGATCCGCAAAGATGATTGAGGCACGCAGGTTCCGGATGCTCTCAGCAAATGCCGATAATGGGTTGGAAATCAGATAGTCTGCCGGCGTCATATCCTTTTTGCCAAAGCTCTTCAGCTTGGTGAGCAGCGGGATCGACCCGATGCTCGGCATACCGAACATCCGTTCAATATCTTCCGGCGTGGTGAAATAGTTGTCGAGCAGCTCTGCAACGAGGGCAAGCGCACCGGCGAGGGCACCGCCTAGGATCATACCGAGGAAGATATTCAGCTTGGTTCGCGGCAGGCGGGGCCCAGTCGGTATCGTTGCCGCAGACAGGATGCGGGCATCGGCCGTTGCATAATCATCCGTGGAATTGGCTTCATTGAACCGGTCGAGAATGCTTTGGTAAACCTGGCGAGCGGATTCGGCGTTGCGTTCCAGCTCATCCAAACCCACTTGGGCGCGGTTGTTTTGGGACAGCTCCTCGGTCAGGCTGGAGCGGTTGCGGCGGAGGCTTGAAATGCGGCTGCGGACAACCTGCACTTCACCTTCGAGGCTTGTCACGATGCGGTCGACCTCAGCGCGAATTTGAGCCTGGATGTCGGCGCTTTCACTGTTGACGCGGAGAAGCTCCGGGTGGCGGGGGCCATAACGGGTTTCCAGCTCGGCCCGGCGGCGCAATACTTCGGCCTGCTGCCGGCGGAGATCCGAAATCGTGTCGGAGTTTAGCACCTCGGCAATGCCATCTATACTGTCGCCGCGGGCGACCGTTTCGCGCACATTATTGAGACGCGCCTGGCGCTCGGCGAGGTCAGCCTCGGCGATGGTCAGATCGGTCGTCACGCGGGAAATTTCCTGCTCCGTAAGCGATAGGCCGTCCGCACTTGCCAGGCCAAACTGTTGCTTATAGGCGGCGACTTTCTGTTCCGCGTCGGTCACTTCACTTCGGAGCTCAGCCAGGCGTTCCTGTAGCCAACCTGTGGCTTTTTGCGTCGCTTCAAGCTTGGCATTGAGCTGATCAACCTCATATTCACGGGCCACAGCGTTGGCGATATCGGCGGCGAGTTCAGCGCTTTGGCTGTTGGCTTCCACATCAATGATAAAAGTTGCACCGAGGCGGCTGACATTTATTTTGTTGCGCAAGATCCGCACAGCACGCTCATATTCCCGCTCGGCTTTTTCCTCAGCGGTTTCCGGAGCTGACGTCTCGCTCTTGCTGCCGCCGGAGAAAAGTCCGCCGATGAAAGAGAATACATTGCCGACAAAGCTTGATTGGGACCCGGAATTCTCAAGACTCGGATTAAATTCCGGAACGGCGAGAAGATCGAGACGGTCGACGACACGGCCGAGCAGAGCCTGGCTCTGGATCACCTGAACTTCGGTATCGATCTCGGCGGTGGAGTTGCCGAGCCCCTCATAGAAGGTGACCTCGGTCGGCCCGGTTGTGCGGCTATCGACGATAATCCGCGTACTGGTGGTGTAGACCGGCGTTGTCCGGATCGTCAGCACCGTGACGACGGCGACGGTGAGCAGGAACGCCGTCAACATCAGCCAGAACCGACGCCGGGCTGCCTGAATCAGGCCTTGCAGATCAACCAGCGCATTTTCGTTTGCGCCGACGGGGGTGCCATAGGCCGGATAGGCTGGCACGTTCAAAGGGGGGTACGCTTTATTCACTAAACCAGTCTCCGAAGGACGCTTTTTTCAGTTGGGCACTAACTTAAGGGAAGAATTTTAGCTCAAAACCGACGATGTTCTGGCTGAACTCTTCGGTTGGAATGGTGGAATCGCGATTGGTGTAACGGTAGAAGCCTTCCAAGTGCATCCGCTTGTTGAGCTTATAGATGCCACCAATCCCTGCATCGAAAAATGTGTCATCCCGGGCGAAATCTTCGAACTCGGTATCGAACAGGCCGCCTTGGGCATAAATGGTGAAGTTGCGGCGCAGTTCATGGTCAACGCGCAAGCTGGCGTTCGTGTTGACTGCAGCAGCGGCGGTTACGAGGCCGACATCGGAGGTCCGGCGGCCCACTATACCAGTGACGGTGGTGAGGCGTGTTGGGAACCATTGCAAACGGCCATCAACACTGACACCTGAAATATCAGCAAAGGCATCGGAATCGCGGTTCTCTTCAAGATAACCGACCGCAATGTCGCCGCGGAAAGGTGCGGCGATTTCGAAGTTCAAACCGCCGCGAATGGTGAAACCGTCTGAGTCCCGTGTCTCAAATTGACCAGGTGACAGCTCGGTCAGGATATCGAAGTCACGTACGAAATAGCTCGCTTCGGTAAAGACCGCGATGTCCCGCGTTACGGCGTAGTCGACGCGCCCTGTCACCGTCTGACGAATATTGTCCCGGAAATCCTGGTCAATGTCGGCAAATGCCGGATCAAAGGATTCCACGTCATCGAAATTGCGGTCGCGGACATCATAACCGATCCGAGCGCGAATGCGGTCTCGCTCGTATTGTGCGTCGACACCGCCGCCAAACTCCGTAAACTGAACAGGCTCACCAAACTCATCGAGGATGGAGATTTGGGTCCTCGGCTCATTGGCGAGGCGGCCAAATCCATTCGCGCCAAAGGTCAGGTCGCGTGTCGCGTCCAAGCGGCCGCCCACGCCACCGATCACATTTGTCACGCTCTCGCTGCCCTCATCGACGAACTCAAAATGCTCAACGCGGGTGAACGCACCCACTTCGTGACGCCCCCAATTGGACTGAATGTCCACCTCTGGACGGAAGGTAAACGCAAAGTCGCTCGACTCATTGTCGGAGGTCGCGAACACATTGTCGATGAAGTATCCGCCGAGACCAAGGGATGGGCGCGCTTCGAATGTGCCAAGCCGGATCGGTTCAGGATCGAATTCCGGTTGCGGACGATCAAGCACAGCGACATTCCGGTCCCGTTGGAAGAAATCCTGGGCGACGGCGCTTTGAAACGACATCGCAGCGAGTGCCGCCCCCAGCAAAACAGTCGATTTTAATCCAAACATGGTTCTACTCTTCCCTCACGCCGATCGGCCTTCGATTTGTAACTGCATCGCCACATTCAAATTCGATGCCAAACGGTCCCTACCCCGCATTACCGAAATTCCCCTGTCCATAAGTCGCCAGACAATGGCTGTTTTATGGCGCGCACGAAGCCAGCCTCATTGGCATTGTGCACGGTTGTCCAGATACGGACAGTACGGTCCGCGGCACGGTTGGGCAGCCTGGCTGTCCCCCTGACAAGATATTCTACACCAACCATAGCGCACCATTGGTTTCGCCGATCCCCAGATCAATAATTAACAAACGCTTAAAGCGGGGAAAACGCAATTAAATTCCCAAAAATGTTGCACCTGCACACAAAAAATCCGCCCGGGCTCTGGAGCGCGGGCGGACGAATATTCGCGTTTTAGACGAGGTCGTATCTGGAGAGCCTAGAAAAGGCGCTCGCCGATCCGGATTGTGTCCCCCGGCTGGACCTTAAGGTCAGGGGTCAGGCGAACGGAACGCTCCTTTGTGTCGTCTGCCCCCCTGATAAAGACTGTTCGTTTGTTTGCGCGGTAGCTGAACCCTTCAGCAGTCGCAACAGCATTCATTACCGTAAGGGCATCCGTGTAGGGATATTCCCCCGGGCGGCCCACTTCGCCAAGAATATAGTAGGGACGAAAATTGATGACCTCCGCGCTGACACGGGGCTCGACCAGGAACCCGTCGCCGAGTTGCGTTTCAAGCTCGCGCTGAAAGTCCCGGACCGATTTGCCGGAGGCCGGAATTTCGCCCACCAGGGGAATGGACACCTGACCGGTTCCATCCACGAGAAACTCACCTGAAAGTTCCGGTTCATCAAAAACCGTCACCCTCAGCCGATCCCCATTTCCAAGAATATAGGCCGGAGACGATATTGAAATCGTCTCTCCGGTCGGCGTGACAGGCGCAGTTGTTGGTGCATCGGTCGAAACCGGTGCGCTTTGGCAGGCGGCAACCGTCACCATGGCAAGACAGCCCGCAGCGCCGATAATCCACTCTCTTATATTCATTCGCGTAACCCTTTTCCTGGCCTGTGCCATATTTATCCACAAATGCTCATGTCGTGAAGAACTCAACTTGATCTCGCACAAAGCATGCCGCCGTCAGGCGCCCCGTCAAATAGGCCCCCGTATCGATCCCGACACGGCGGTAATCATGGTGCGGAACTGAAATCGGAGTATGGCCGTGGACAACCACGCGTTCGAACCTTGAGGTATCCTTCAAAAACGCTTCGCGGATCCACAAAGCATCCTCCTCGGTCTGGTCCTCAAGAGGCCGCCCCGGCCGCAGGCCAGCATGGACGAACACATAGTCACCAATCTCAGCGGAAATTTCCAAGCGGCTCAAGAAAGCCCTGTGTTCAATCGGCATGGCGGCGCTCAGCGCCTGGCAAGCATCTGCCCACTCCTCACCGACGGTCCGTGTGCGTGGCGGACGGACACCATAGGAGGACAGGGTTTCGGCACCGCCATAGCCCGCCCACCTCGGTCCAAAGTTCGGATCCTGCATGAACCGTTGCAAGGCCTCTTCGTGATTGCCTTTCAGACAGACGGTCTGGAACTTCTGCACGCGTTCGCTCAAGAGAAAATCGATGACATCTTTGGATTGGAACCCACGGTCGACATAATCGCCGAGGAAAATAAACGTAACCTCGTCATCGCCTTTATTGGCCTCGATATCGGCCTCGACCTCTTCAAACAATCGCTCCAACAGGTCTGCCCGGCCGTGGATATCTCCGAAGGCATAAACACGCATACCATCCGGAACGCGCGCCGCAGCAAGGGGTGGCACGACCACATCAGGCACTGCTCCTGGTTGCGTGCCCAGCCGGTCTCTCACCTGGCGCGACCAGGCCAGCGCCTGGTCATACGTCCGGTAAAAAGCGGCCACCGATCGACGGCGTGCCTCCTCTCCCCAAACGTTCAGTTGAGCCAGTCTACGCCTCACAAAAACACCTTCACCTTATTCACGCGGCTGCCAGCCGTCCCCACGCTCATACTCCGGCAGCTAGCCCTAATTATATCGCTAGACGGCCTACATGCAAAAACCCCTGCTATTATCCCCCTGCAAGGATCATACGAGATCTTTGTTATTCATACTCTTTTTGCGACTTTGAAGCTCGTCTCTATATCCGCGCTGGAAGGCAAGATCCCATCTGGCATCGAAGCGCCGGCGCGGAGAACCGGTCAGTCGAGCAACCTGGAGCGGAAGCGATTTTCCAGCGCGTAGCAGCTTGCCGGCCAGGGAGATGATGGCCGGGCGCTCATTTAGCACAAGCGAGCCCGACTGCAGGTGTTTGTGGGCGGTTCCACGGCCCATACGGTAAGCGCGCCCTGAAATATAATCCGGGGTGATCTGATGGGCGCGAACGATATGGGACACCCTTGGCCCCGGCGCAAAGATGAATTTATAACCGGCCGCCTCAAGCTGATGGAGAAAAGCCGTTTCGCTCCCCATCGCATAGGCCGTTTTGGTTGCGTTTGGCCCCACCCCCTCATCAAACCGAAATCCGGCGTCGAACACAGATATCCTCAAGGCCATGTTCGGTCCGAAGATCCAGTCTGCCCCAATGGGACCCGCGGGAACGGCGGTGCGGTCGGCATAGAGTTCTTCATAATGGGGCCGGGCCTCCCCCATCCACTCCTCCGGTTCGGCATCGAAGAGCGGCTCAATGGCCCCGCCGAAAACCCGCGTGTCCGGATAGGCTTCCAAAGCCTTTTTCCACGCCGCCAAAAAGCCGGGGTGCGGAATGGAATCATCGTCCGACAAGATGACAAATGCACCCTCGCAGGCGGTGAGCCCGCGGTTCAGCGCTGCATTTTTTCCGGGCTTTTCCTCGGCCAGAATCTCAAGCGGCAGGCGGTCCTTAAAGCTTGCCAGAACAGCCTGGGTCTCATCAGTGGATCCATTATCAATAACGACCAGCTTCCAGGCAAATGGCTGGGCACCGAGCGCCGCATACCCTTCCAGGGTCCTCGGCAAGACGCTTGCGCCATTGTGCGTCGCGATGAGAACGGTCAACTCAGTCATGGCCAGCTACCAGGGATAAGCGAACCAGTCATCGCGCATGCCAGCCTTGATCATCCCGCGATCAAGTGCGGCATGGAGATAGTCGGCCGGGCCAAACGGCTCGCCGATCCGCTCCATACTGGCCTTATGGAACGCCCAGATGTCATCGCCCCGCGCATCTTCCCGGCGCGAGCGCACCAGGCGGCGCAGATAGTGCCGGCGGTAGCGTTGCTTCATTTGCCGACCGCCTTCGGCCCCGAAAGCCGCCTCGCCATAGCGGGCGAGGAAGAGATACCAGTCGAACAGATATTTGCGCAGCGGGCTCGCCTCCAATTGGGTGACCGTCGCATCGTGGACGCGGGTAAAGGCAAGGTGTTCGTGCACAAAGCCCATTTTCAAATGGGTCAGGACACGCAGCGCCGCATCCGTGTCGGCGGCATTTTCAACCAAGTCATAAAAAGGCGTTCCAGCCTCCAAAACGGCCGTCCGAACCAAGAGGTGTGGCCCCATAATCATGCCCTGGTTCTCGAAAAACCGCCGCAAGGCTTCCGCCCCATCGAAAATATCGCGGTCGGTCGGCCAGAGCGGGTCTTGCACAAGACCGTTGATGTCCCGCTTGCAGCCGACAAAACCGATATCCGGGTCCTGCTCGCCACACGCGACCATTCTCTCGATGGCCGCTGGCTGCATGGTGTCATCCGCACAGAGCAAACGGAACCAGGCTGTATCCTCCGGCATGCCGGAAAATGCACTGTTCCAGTTTTCCATCTGCGGCAGCAAAGTCTTGTGGTGGATCACGATGACCGGCACCCGTGCATCTTCGAAGTCAGCCAGGATATCGGCGGTGCCGTCCGTACAGGCATTGTTCACAACGACATGGACGAGGTTGGCATAGGTCTGGGCCTGAACGCTCTCCAGCGTTTCGCGCAGATACGCTTC
Organism: Pseudomonadota bacterium; assembly: GCA_038532405.1. Taxonomy (GTDB): domain Bacteria; phylum Pseudomonadota; class Alphaproteobacteria; order Caulobacterales; family Hyphomonadaceae; genus CALLCD01. Next base: position 19,459 of record JBCBAO010000010.1, read on the forward strand.
GCCGTTATAGACCGGGGTTAACACCGCGACTTTGGGCAGGCTCATCGGAGTGGATGAAGCGGGGGGCATGTTGTGGTCTCCGCTAGGGGCAAGGGCGATCTAAAAATAACAATTTGCACTCACGACCTGCAATCAAAATGCCATCTAGCTGCGCAAAACCAAGGTTTTGCCGAGGCCGACTATTTCGCCAAAGGCTGGCCGGTCGAGCG
>JBCBAO010000011.1:0-19231 GCA_038532405.1 Pseudomonadota bacterium
CGGATGGCGGCGTTGGGTTTCAGCTAACCTACCGACCGTCCTTCTAAATCTGCGAAACTTTCCAGAAACACCCCTGATGGGCCTATCCCATCGGGGGTGTTTTGAAACTTGGTTTGCCTTGACTGTTAGGGCGCAACAATCACTGAACTGGCGCTGATATCTGCTGTCATGATGCGGTCAGCGTTGCGAATATCGGCTTCCGGAAAGCGCTGGTCGAGCGCGGCAGATGTTGCTGGCGTGGAAATTTGGGCGGCGACGGCAGCTGCAGCATCTATACGGCATTGGCGAAGGTCACGCAGGGCTTTGCTCCTGGCGATGCCGACGGCGCTCCGGTCACCTGCGCTGTGGCAGACATTGCGGATCGCTCGGTCGACCGATTGCGCGAAGGCGTTGGCACCAGTCTGGCTATTCAGGTCATATTGTGAGGTGGCAATTGTGACTTCACGAGCTTCTGCGGTGGCAGGCGAGGCGGTAAGTCCGCTTACGGCAATAACGGCGCTAAGAAGGGCGAAGCTGAATTTGGAAGAGTTTGTCATTGGACTTGTGCTTTCTGCTTGGTTTGTTTGATCGCCGAACCCTCCCTCCATGGGTCAGCGTTGACCTGCAGATAGGTGCCAGCCGATTTGGCTTCAAAGCACATGAATTCACCAATTGGTCGCGGATGCGAGACGGGATTTCAGCAAGTTGCGAAGGGTCCGTGATCGGCCGTGTTTTCCCGAACAAATGGGCAAAGTCATCAATCGAAGAGCTTGGATACGCTCTCCTCATTGGCAATTCGCCGGATCGCCTCGCCGAGCAGCGGCGCAACGCCGAGCACCCGCATGGATTTGGATTTCAGGTCCGCCTCGCGCGGTTGGATTGTGTCGCAGATAACGATCTCATCGAGCACCGATTTCTCCACGCGCTTGACCGCATCATTGGAGAGCACGCCGTGGGTGACATAGGCACTGACGCCGGTCGCCCCATTTTTCTTCAGCGCCTCGGCCGCATTGCAAAGCGTACCCCCGGAATCGCAAATATCGTCGACCATGATGCAACGGCGGCCCGAGACATCGCCAATAATGTTCATCACCTCGGACTTACCCGCCTCCGGGCGACGCTTGTCGACAATGGCGAGATCACAGCCAATGCGCTTTGCCAGCGATCGGGCGCGGACCACGCCGCCCACATCCGGGGAAACGATGATGAGCGCGTCGCCATTATAGCGGGCCTTGATATCGGCTTCGATCACCGGCGCGGCAATCAGATTGTCCGTGGGAATATCGAAAAAGCCCTGGATCTGACCCGCATGGAGATCCATCGTCAAAACGCGGTGGGCTCCCGCCGTTGAAATCAAATTGGCAACTAATTTGGCTGAAATCGGTGTTCGCCCATCGGTTTTACGATCCTGCCGGGCATAGCCGAAATAGGGGATAACCGCCGTAATCCGCTTGGCCGAGGCGCGGGTCAGCGCATCAATGCAGATCAACAATTCCATTAAATTGTCATTCGCCGGAAAACTGGTCGACTGAATGATGAAGACATCCTCGCCGCGGACATTTTCATTGATCCGCACAAACACTTCCTTGTCCGCGAAGTTTTTGACCTCCGCCTCGGTAAGCGGCGCGTCCAGATAGTCGGCAATGGCAGAGGCCAGTGGCCTGTTCGAGTTACAGGTCAGCAGTTTCATATCATCGCCCCCGGCTGGCAGTTGATGTCACGCTTGTGTCGCAAAGCTGTAGGGCGCGCAACGCCGTGAAAACGATTTCTTGCAGTGTTTAGGGCTTCAGCATGATGACTGATGCATTTCGGCCATAGTCCGGCAGGCCTTGGTGATTTCGCCGGCGATTAGAGAAATAATGCTCATCAAGGGCGCAAGTGTCCCTGGCGATCACATCGACCTGGCTTACCCCAGCTCGTGTCAGGCTATTATGTACAAAGCCTTGTATATCGAAAAGCAGCCGATCCCCCTTGCTAGGCCGAAAGAACCGGTCGCTGGATTTGCGATGGGCCAGAAATCGGTCCTGGAATTCCGGCCCCACCTCATAGGAGGCTTGTCCAATGGCTGGGCCGATCGCTGCAATGATACGATCGGTTTTGGCACCGATCGCTTCCATTGCCTCCAAGGTGGCATCGCAAATGCCGCCCATGGCACCTTTCCAGCCGGAATGCGCGGCCCCAATCACGCCGGCCTCCCGGTCTGCAAACAGAACGGGCACGCAGTCCGCGGTCAGGATCGCCAAGGCAAGGCCAGGCGTGCGCGTCACCATGGCATCTCCCTTCGGCCTGCCTGAAAACGGAGCCTCAACCAATAGGGCATCTGCTGAGTGGTGCTGGTGGCAGGATAGGAGGTGCGCGGAGCTCTCCGCCCCGATGGCTTCTGCAATGCGGGCCCGGTTTGCGGCAATTGCCGCCGGATCATCATCGGAGCCTGCTCCGGCGTTCAGGCTGTCATACAGGCCTTTGGAAGTGCCACCCTGGCGACCGAAAAATCCGTGGGAAATGTTCGTAAGTTGGGCAAGGCCTTGGGCGCTTGTCGAGGGTGGCGGAGACAGTGAAGCCGAACGGATTTGATCGGGACCGTTTGTCAATGTTCCGGCTCGCCCTCAACATCGCGGCGAACCTTGTCGCTCCCCAACAGCATGTCCATGGCGAGCGCCGCATCATAGCTGTCATCGGCGATAAAATTGAGCTGCGGAGTGAACTTCATCTCGATTTCGCGTCCAAGCCGCCCACGCAGGAAGCTCGCGGCACGGTTCAGGCCCGCGGCCACCGCCTTGGCCCGCTCCGGGCTCTGGTCACCAAGGGGGCTACAAAAGACATTGGCATGGCGCAAATCAGGCGAGCAGCGCACTTCGCCCACCGTCACTGAAACCCCGTGCAGGTCCGGATCCCGAAACTCTTCCCTGGCAAGAATATCGACCAGGGCATGGCGCACCAATTCGCCGGCGCGCAATTGACGTTGGCTCGGTTCAAGAGGTTTCGATGTGCGGGGCCGTCTGGCCATGGGGCTCTGATCTTTCAGGCTTGCGCTTTCGCCCGCAACACGGCGTGGAAGGCTTCGCGCGTACCGGTGTCTTTGCCAAACCAGCGATCCGGGATCAAGAGGGCATCGCTGCCATCAATGATCAGGGCAACAAAATTGCGCCCTTTGCGAATTTCGTGGATGGCTTCCCACCCAATTTCAGACCTCACATGGCCGCGTTCAACAATCAGGGCATCGTCCCTCGCGGTTACAACGGTTTCGGCATCCCGCTCATCGCCCCGGCCGTGGGTTTGTCGGTAGGACCATCGCATAAAAATAAAATACCAGCTTACGCCGGCGAACGCGGCGATCAGCGCAGAGAGCAATTGAACCCAATAAGGGCTCATGCCCGCATTGATAAAGGCCGTTCGGGCATAGATTGCGATCCCCGCCGAGATGATCGGTGCCGTCACGCCCGCATAATAGACAGTCGTCGGCCCTACCGAGCCTGACCGAAGCGTGCTCGTCAGGCGTTGGAGGTCTTTCTTCGTAAAGGTTCCAGATGCCGTCAACGTGTCGGCCATGGCGCGGTCTACTCCACTCAAAGTGAGGAGAGATTAGTCCAGACGTCTTTCGATTTCCTCAACCTGGAAGCACTCAATTTTGTCGCCCACGCGAATATCGTCATATTTTTCAAATGCCATGCCGCATTCCTGGCCGTTGGAAACCTCTGGCACCTCGTCCTTGAAGCGTTTGAGCGTTTTCAGCATGCCTTCATGGATGACCACATCATCACGCAGGAGCCGCACACCGCAGCCCCGCTTCACACTGCCTTCTGTAATCCGGCACCCGGCAACCTTGCCGACCTTGGTGATGTTGAACACCTCCAGAATTTCCGCATAGCCAAGGAAGCTTTCGCGTTTTTCCGGCGCGAGCATGCCAGAGAGCGTATCCTTCACATCGTCGATCAGATCGTAGATCACCGAGTAATAGCGGATTTCCACGCCTTCCTTTTCTGCGAGGTCCCTGGCTTGTTTGTTCGCGCGGACATTGAAGGCGAAAATCGGCGCACCGGAGGATTGGGCCAGCAAGACATCGCTTTCGGAAATCCCGCCTACGGCTCCATGGATCACATGGGCGCGAACTTCCTCGGTCGAGATTTTTTCCAGCGACTGGGAGATTGCTTCCACCGAGCCCTGGACATCGCCTTTCACAACGATGGGTAGCTCCGACGTTTCGACAGCACCATCCTTCAAGCGCGTGAGCAGCGTTTCTAGGGAGGCGCGGGCGGCTGCGCCTGCACGTCCCTGGGCCTGGCGTTTCTGGCGTTGGCGATATTCTGTGATTTCCCGGGCACGCGCCTCGGAATCGACAACAACAAACGGCTCGCCGGGGTCCGGTGCGCCATCAAGGCCGAGCACCTCTGCGGGGAGGGCGGGGCCGGCCTCCTTCATTTGCTGGCCACGCTCGTTCACCAGTGCGCGCACCTTGCCCCATTGGGCACCTGCCACGAGAATGTCTCCGCGCTTCAAAGAGCCGCGTTTGACCAGGACCGTCGCGACCGGGCCGCGGCCCTTATCGAGTTGGCTTTCCACGACAACCCCATCGGCATCGCGGTCCGGATTGGCCGACAGCTCCATCAGTTCCGATTGCAAAGTGATCGCTTCGGTCAGCTTATCGAGGCCTTCGCCGGTCATTGCCGAGACATTGACGGACTGAACTTCACCGCCCATGGATTCGACCTGGACATCATATTGCAATAGCTGCGTCAGCACGTTCTCAGGCTTCGCGTCGGCCTTGTCGATCTTGTTCACCGCCACAATCACCGGCGCTTCGGCAGCTTTGGCGTGGGCAATCGCTTCCTGGGTTTGGGGCATCACACCGTCATCTGCTGCGACGACCAGGATCACAATATCGGTCACGTTCGCGCCGCGGGCCCGCATGGCGGAAAAGGCAGCGTGGCCCGGCGTATCGAGGAATGTAATCTTATCCTTCGATTCCAATTGGACCTGATAGGCCCCAATATGCTGGGTAATCCCGCCGGCTTCCCCAGCAACAACATCTGTTTTTCGCAACGCGTCGAGCAAGGAGGTCTTCCCATGGTCGACATGGCCCATAATCGTAACGATGGGCGCGCGGGGCTTCAGATCGGCCGGATCGTCTTCGGTGCCTTCCAGGCCAAGTTCAACATCTGCCTCGGAGACACGTTTAACCGTGTGGCCAAATTCAGCGGTGATCAGCTCCGCCGTATCGGCATCGATGATATCATTGGCCCGCATCATTTCGCCCTGTTGCATCATGTATTTTACAACATCTGCGACGCGTTCCTTCATGCGTCCAGCCAGTTCCTGGAGGGTGATTGTCTCTGGCAATTGCACTTCGCGGGAGACTTTTTCAACCTCCGCATTGCCGCCTGATATGCGCCGTTCGCGCTCACGTTCGCGCGCCCGTTTCAACGAGGCGAGGGAGCGTTGCCGGTCGCCATCATCGCCAAGGGCAGAAGCAATGGTCAGTTTGCCCCGGCGGCGTTTTGGTTCACCGCGAGGCTTAGATCCGCCCCCGCCGCCGGAGCGGTCGAAGGAGTCTTTTTCTCTGTCTTTCTTGACCCGGCCGCCAAGCGCCTCGAGGGACGCCTGGTCCGGTGTGATGGCCGCGGCTGCCGATGCTCCACCGCCGGATTTGCGATCCTTGCCACGTCCCGACGGTGCAGCGCTCGCCGCTTTTGCAGCTGCGGCGGCTTCTTCTTCGGCCCGCCGCGCCTCTGCCTCGGCTTTTCGGCGTGCCTCGGCTTCTTCGCGCTCTTTCTTTTCCTGGACCTTTTTGGCCTGCTGCTCCTGGAGGCGGCTTTGGGCTTCCTGGGCTTTTTTGGATTGCGCGTCGCGCTCAGCCTGTTTGACTTTCTGCGCCCGCAGGGCAGCTTGCCGCGCCTTCAGCTCCGCCTCGGTAATGCCAAGTTTGCGGGCAAGGAGAGCGGCCTCCGACGGCGCGGGCTTATCGCTTTGCGGGGTAGAGCTGCCCGGTTTGCCGGGGCCGCCGACCATGCGGCGTTTCTTTTTCTCCACGACGACCTGCTTGGTCCGGCCATGGCTAAAGCTCTGGCGAACCGTGCCAGAGCTCCCGCGGGAGACCGTCAGCGGCTTGCGCCCGCCGGAAGTTTTGCTTGTGTCGTTCGTGTCGCTCATTGACCACCAATACCAAAATTCGTTCCAGCCCGCACCCCGTGCGAGGCCATTAATATTTCCGATGACGACCGGAAAACCACACATCCTCGGGCGTTTGTCGGAAACCCGCAAGCCTGCGATACTCCACCGACCACTTATCGGTAAGCGCGCCGGCTTCCAGCACGCCATGTACCACATGGCTGCGCCCGAAGGCCATGCCCAATTCCGCTGACGTTAGTGCGCCAGCGACTCGGACCTCGTCATATAGACCTTTTGCGAGAAAATATACCTTATTGCGCCCATCTTCTGCACCGTCGGCGGCTTCCAGAAGAAAACCTGGCCGGCGTTTGCGCACATCCGCGCGAACCTGATCGAAACCAAGCACAATTGTTCCGGCCCGTTTCGCCATCCCGAGAAGGCCTTGCAGCCGCTTGACCAGTAGGCGTTCCACGAGGTTTGAAAGGTCTGTGGCGGCCGTGGCCTGCCGTTTGAACCCCCGCGCGAACGCGCCTTTCGCAGAAGCAAGATCAAGGGCAGTTCTGTCCGCCTTGATCCAGACCCCGCGTCCGGGAAGCTTTGCGGCAAGGTCCGGGGTAACCTCGCCGTTTGGGGCGAGGGCAAACCGAACCATCTCCGACTGCGCCAGGCGCTCACGGGTTGCAGCGCATTGGCGGACGGGGCCGTCTCTTGAATTGTCTAGGTGCTGATCGTCATTCTGCTTCTGGTGCGGCATGGGTTCCGCCCTCCGCATCATTGCTGTCACCGGAGCCGAGTGCACCAAGGGCCAGCAGGGCGCGCTCCTCTTCGGTTAGGTCCATTTCCTCGGCCACCTGCTCGGCAGCCATATTAGCTTGCAATTGATCCAGCGCTTCCTGCTCGATCCAGCCTGCCAAAACCCGTGCCTTCATAATGAAGAGCTGCGCGTCGTCCTTGCGCATTTCACCCTTCGGCAAAATGCCCGGTTGAAAGACTGGTTTGCCGTCCGGGCCGGGTTCGCGCCATCCCGTAATATCGTCGGGCACAAGGCCGGCAACATCATCCACGGTTTTCACGTCATTCTCGCCAAGGCGCACGGCGAACCCGTTGGTCATGCCTTCAAGCTCCATCACCGCGTCTTCCACACCAAGCTCGCGGCGGCGGGCGTCCTGCTCGATGGCCAGTTTCTCCAGATAGTCCTGGCCGCGGGCCTGAATTTCTGCGGCAACATCGGCGTCGAAGCCCTCAATCTGCATGAAGTCTTCGGCGGCGACATAGGCAATCTCTTCCACCGTCTCGAAGCCTTCCGAGGCGAGGAGCTGCGCAAGGGTTTCGTCCGCATCCAGGGCTTTCATGAACAGAGCCGTGCGCTCTGCGAACTCGCGCTGGTAGCGCTCCGAATCCTGGGTTTCGGTGATCAGATCAATCTGCCACCCGGTCAGCTGTGAGGCGAGGCGAACATTTTGTCCGCGCCGGCCAATGGCCAAGGGGAACTGATCATCGGCGACGACCACTTCGACGCGTTGCTCATCTTCGTCCAGAACAACTTTCGAAACTTCGGCCGGTTGTAGCGCGTTCACGATAAAGGTCGCGTCATCGATCGACCATGGAATGATGTCGATCTTCTCACCTGCAAGTTCCCCGACAACGGCCTGGACGCGCGCCCCGCGCATCCCGACACAGGCCCCAACCGGATCGATGGAGCTGTCATTGGAGATCACACCGATTTTCGCCCGGCTGCCCGGATCCCGCGCACACGCTTTGATCTGGATGACACCGTCATAAACTTCCGGCACTTCCTGGGCAAAGAGCTGCTTCATGAAGTCTGGGTGGGCGCGGGAGAGGAAAATCTGCGGTCCCTTGATCTCTCGGGAGACCTTATAAAGATAGGCACGTACCCGGTCACCGTTTTGGAAATTTTCACGCTGAATACCGTCATTGCGCCGGATAATCCCTTCGGCCCGGCCGAGGTCCACGATCACATGGCCATATTCCACGCGCTTGACGATCCCGTTCAGAATCTCGCCTTCGCGGTCCTTATACTCATTGAACTGGCGCTCGCGCTCGGCGTCCCGCACCTTCTGCATGATCACTTGTTTGGCAGACTGGGCAGCCACCCGGCCAAAGTCGAAAGGTGGCAGCTCTTCTTTGATTTCGTCGCCCGGTTCCAGCTCGGCATCGATTTTTACCGCCTCTGATAGGGGGATCTGCTGCACCGCATCCTCGATCTCATCGTCTGGTGTAACGGTTTGAATGCGCCAAAGTGTCTGCTCGCCGCTGTCAGCATCGATCACTGCCCGGATATCATGCTCTTGGCCGTAGCGGGATTTTGCGGCTTTCTCGATCGCTTCCTGCATGGCTTCGATCACGATGGTGCGGTCAATGCCCTTTTCTTCGGCCACGGCGCGGGCGATCTGCAGAATCTCAAGCCGGTTGGCTGAAACGCCGATATTGCTCATTTCATGTCTCCTGACGCGTCGGTCTCTTCTATGTCGGTTTCGTCAATCTCGTAACCCTCAAGATCAGTGTCTTGCGGGGGCAGGGTGCCGGCATTGCGCGCGGCTTCGATCAACTGGTCTGTTAATATCAAGGATGCTTTGGACAATTCATCGATTCCGGCTTCAAGTTCGGTCTCATCGTCCAGCTGCAATTTAATGGTGCCATTCTCTTCCGCAGAGATCACGCCCTGGAAACGCCGCCGGCCGTCCAGGGGGCGCAGCAGTTCCAGTTTGGCGGCATGGCCGACCCAGCGGTTAAAATCTCCGCTGCGGGTCAAGGGCCGATCAATCCCGGGCGTGGACACTTCCAGCGTATAGGTATCCGGAATGGGATCCTCGGCATCCAGAACTGCCGCAACAGCCCGCGAGAGGGTCGCGCAATCTTCCACATCAGTTGGGGCACCGCCGGCTTTTTCAGCCATGATTTGCAGCCCTGGGCGTCGCCCGCCCGTCATCCGAACGCGCACGACCTCCATACCTAGGCCGCTCGCCTGGGGCTCAACCATGGCGAGGATACGCTTTTCCTGTTCGGTCGCGGCGATCAAATGGGGACTCCAAGTATATAAAAACGGCGGCCCCGTTTCCAGAACCGCCGCCGATATGTCTTCGACTTAATCTATATATAGAACGAACTGACTGGCCTGTCACCACCCTTATCGCCAAGGGGTGGCCTTCAATTAACCTTCAGGTCAACAGCCGATGTCTTGCCACGCCGCTCATCGGTATGGAGTTCGTATTCGATTGTCTGGTCTTCTTTCAAGGTTCGAAGGCCGGATTTTTCCACCGCGGAAATGTGGACGAAAATGTCCCCGCCGCCATCGTCTGGCTTGATAAATCCATAGCCTTTGGTGTCATTAAACCACTTCACTGTGCCCGTCGCCATGTGCGGCTCCTAATTCAAGTTCAGAATCTGCATCCCAAAGGCCTGGCAGGGCAATAAGGGGGCAGGTCGCATGTCTCGGTGGAAATTCGATGCCGCCGGTCTGACGGGTACTCTAATTTCGACCGAGCAGTATCGACAGAGTTAACGGCTCACATAGGCACCCTTACGTCAAGTGAAATCGAGGTAGGGTGAGCGAATAATCTTTACCCGCCAATGGCGAAAACCACGGGCAGCACAACATTGTCCCTGCTGAGGCTGCAGGTCGATTGATCCACGCCCTCATCAACCACCCACATCCATTTGCGAATGGTTTCCGCCGCTGTTTCCCGGAACCCCTCCAAGGGGACCGAGGCCAGCACTTCCGGATCGGTAACAGCGCCATCGACAAACTTGAACCTCACGATCACCGCCCCGAACTGGCCGCTCCGTAAGGCCCTCGAGGGATATTGAAGCGATGGCTTTGCATTCAGTTGCCCGGCCTCGCAAAACGGCAGGGGATCCTCATCGAGCAAGTCCGTCGACGCATAGGCACCAATCTCGCCCGGTAACGGTCTAGGGTAGCCCACAAGAATATCATTCACCTCATTATCAGACACGCCGCGTTCATTCACGCTCCGGAAATAAGCCCCCATCGCCATCCGCCAAGCCTGGGCCCGCCAATATGCTTCTGAAACCCAGTTATCGGCCTCAACATCAGGAACTCTGGCCGCCAAATACCCCTCCAGATGAACCATTCGCTCCATATCTGCCCGCCGCGGGTTTGCATTGAAGCTCGCGGTGATGCCGGTCATGCGTGCCATTGCATAGAGCTGACTAACCTCATCTGCCACCGGTTCCATATGGGCAGCTGCTTTGTCTGCGGCCCGCGCGGCTGAGCGCCATCGGCCATCGCGCGCATAGGAAGAATAAAGGTCTTGGTGCGCAGTAATCGTAACTGGGCTGGCATCGCCGTCGGCAAGTGTATCAAGGGCTGCCTCAAGGCTGCGGCGTGTTCGCCGGGAGGGTGCCGCCTTCCAGGCCGCATAGCTTGCCAGAACGGTTCGCATCTCCAAGCTTGGCGTCGCTCCATCGTCGATGTTGCCTTGCTGAACCGCGAAGTCGGAAATCGAAACAGCTTTATCGAAAGCGCCAATCCGGCAGAGCGTCCAGGCTGCCTCGAAAGCATATAGGGCCGCATTGTCATCGTCAGCATTGGCGATCGCGTCCTTGCCCAAGGCTTCGGCGGCGATGGCGATCTCTTCAGCTGACCCATCGCTTGCCAATGCTGAATTATAGGTGCTGATCGTGCTTTGGGATATCTCAGCCAGGGCGAGGTTTGCCCCCAGCAAAGCTGTGAATAAGAGTGTCGCTAGCTTCAAGGTGTTCCCCTGTTCCCGTATCATTGCCGTCTCAACGGGTAGTCGACAAACACGCTTTGTCAATCTGGCGCCAACACCTCGAAATCAAACCAGACCGGGGCGCAATCTCCGAGGGCCTTGGCCTCGTAGCGGGTGGTCAGATGGTCTGGCGGGGCTACGCGCCAGTCCGCCGCGCGGGTCGCGGTCCATCGATACGCGCCATGGGCCGTGAAATGATACAAAGCCTCGTCGGCATAGGACCTCACATCTGTGGCAAACCGCACTCTGCCGCCCGGCCTCACAATCCGCGCAAGTCGGTCCAGGAATGCGGGCTGAATTAACCGTCGCTTCTGCTGGCGCTTTTTTGGCCAGGGATCCGGAAACAGGATGAAGACCTGCGCAACCGAATCTGCCGTCAGGCGCTCAATCACCGGGCGGGCATCGTCCATGTGCAGGCGGATATTGGTGAGCCCCGCATCGTCGATCTGGCCGAGCGCCTTGGCCATTCCTTCGATAAACGGTTCGCACCCGATAAAGCCAGTATCGCGGCGGCGCGCTGCTTGGCCGGTCATATGTTCGCCGCCCCCGAAACCGATTTCCAGCCAAACATCCGAAATGTCGTCTGAAAATAGGGATAGCGGATCCAGCGTCCCGTCATCGGCATTCGGCACGGCGAGCTTTGGCAACGCGCCGTCGATGAGGGCTTGCTGGCGGGCTGAGAGGGCCCGACCACCTGTTCGTCCGAAGGTCCTGAGCGGGCGGCCGACTGTCACTTTCGTACCCTAGCCAAAGTGGGATTTTAAGGCATCGACAAGATCTGTCTTTTCCCAGCTAAATCCACCGTCAGCATCCGGTGTGCGGCCAAAATGGCCATAGGCAGCCGTCCGGGCATAGATGGGTTTATTAAGGTCCAGATGTGTGCGGATGCCGCGCGGCGTCAGATCCATGATCTCCATCAACACCTGCTCCAGAACCGCCTCGTCAACATTGCCCATATCGTGGAGGTTCACATTGATAGATAGGGGTTTGGCGACGCCAATGGCATAGGACAGTTGCAGGGTGCAGCGCGGGGCCAAGCCGGCGGCAACCACGTTTTTGGCAAGATAACGGCTCGCATAAGCTGCTGATCGGTCCACCTTTGTCGGGTCTTTTCCCGAAAAGGCTCCGCCGCCATGTGGCGCCGCGCCGCCATAGGTATCAACAATGATCTTGCGGCCGGTCAGCCCGGCATCGCCATCGGGGCCACCGATGACAAATGTGCCCGTCGGGTTTACATAAAATTCCTCCTCCGGCGGGAACCACCCCTCCGGCAAGACTTCCGCAACGATGGGGCGAACCAATTCGCGCACATCCTCGGCGCTCAGGCCCTCGGCATGCTGAGTCGAGACCACGACCGAAGTTGCGCCCACCGGACGCCCGTCAACATAGCGCAACGTAACTTGGCTCTTTGCGTCCGGTTCGAATTCTGGGCGCTCGCCGGAATGGCGCAACGCCGCCATGCGTTCCAATATCTTGTGCGAATACAAAAGTGTGGCCGGCATCAGTTCCGGCGTTTCGTCACTGGCATAACCGAACATGATGCCCTGGTCGCCCGCCCCTTCATCCTTATTGCCCGCCGCATCGACACCCTGGGCAATATGGGCTGATTGGCCATGGAGAAAATTGCTGAAATCAAGGGTTTCCCAATGAAATCCATCCTGCTCATAGCCGATATCCCGAACCGCCGCCCGCGCCGCTGCTTCAACGGCATCACGGGCATCGGCATCTGTCTCGACATTGAACCCATCCGGGCAGCGCACCTCACCGAGCAGACTGACACGATTTGTCGTGGCGGCTGTTTCGCAAGCAACGCGCACGAGGGATGCATCGAACCCCCGTGAATGCGCTTCGGTATAAAGCAAGTCGACAATCGTATCCGATACGCGGTCGCAGACTTTGTCGGGATGGCCCTCCGAAACACTTTCACTCGTGAAAATGAATTCTTTTCGGCTCATATGATCTCCGATTTAATCTTGGTTAAAGGGATCAAGCGACGTTGATCCATGAATATTTGAAATATTTGGATAGCCCTGGAGCGGTGCAGCAGCCTTTAGCTCGTTTCCGAAGGAGCCTCGTCTAGCGCTTTTGCTGTTGCCGTAACAGTGTCGAGCAAAGATTTACGCAGGCCCGGATCATTTATAGATTGGAAAGCAGCAACCAATTCCAGAGCATCTGAGCTTAGGACCGGGGCATCTATTGGGGGCGCTTCGGCCATCACATCATTGCGTTCGGGGAGATATTGATTGGCTCCATCGTAGAAATAGCCGATCGGGACACCGAGCACCGCAGCCATCTCATAAAGCCGTCCAGCCGAAATGCGATTAACTCCCTTCTCGTACTTCTGCACTTGTTGGAAGGTTAAGCTCAACAGTTCGCCCAGCTTTTCCTGCGTCAGGTGAAGCTCTCGCCGCCGCCACCTCACCCGCTGTCCGACGAGGCGATCGATCCCGCTTGGAAGTTTGCTTTCAGACATACTCAGTTCCACATATTTTAAGCGTCATCTACGGTCTTAGCGCCGCCATGACAGAAAGGCCAGAACAGAGAAGACAATCAGGGTGAGGCCGAAAAGAAGGTCCCCATGCCGAAAATATAGGGTCGGCGGCCCTGCAACCGGTAGCGGTGTCCGCACAACTGATGATCGCCAACCTTCCGGATCGCCCGCAATTGGCTCTCCGCGGGCAAGCTCCCGGCCAAGGCCGTCGACCATGGATGTGGTGCCACGGCTTGCAACCCGCGCCATGGGCAGACCGGCTTCGATCGCGCGATAGCGGTTTTGTGCGTAGTGCTGGGCGGGGCCCATGCCGACCCCAAACCAGGCATCATTGGAAATCACCACCATCCAGTCTGCGCGCGGGCGGGCATTGCGGTGGCGTGGGATGGATGGGTAGAGCCCTTCATAGCAGATAAGGGCATTAAAGGGCGGCACATCCTCGGCATAGACCACAGCCGGTCCCGGCCCGGGTTCAAAGCCGGATGGCACGGCCCGCTGGAGCGCTTCGGGCAGAATGCTGCGAATATATCTCCCGAACGGAATGATATCCGCCGCGGCCAATTCCCCGAAGGGCACCAGCCGGTGCTTATCGTAGAGCGCCACGGGCCCGGACCGTGCGCTTGTCTGGTCAACGACGGCGAGCGAGTTGTACCAATACACCTCGTTCGGGGCTGCCGGAGCGCCGGTAATATCAATATCGGCATCCACCGTGCTGCGGACCGGTTGTCGGCGCGCGGTCCCGAGGATCAGCTTTCGCTTCCCGATAAACGCGCTCACCGCATCAAGTGCATTCGGAGTTTGCAAAACGGCAACGGGCAAGGCGGATTCCGGCCAGATCACAATGTCCCCCGGTTCCTGGATCGGGGCGTCCAGCATGGTGAGATACCGGCGCAGGACAATATCCGGATCCACGGACCATTTGTCGTCCTGGGGCGGACCGGCATCCATCAGGGTGATATGCTGGCGATAAATGGTCGGCGGTTCGCTGAGGCGCTGGGCCCCCCATGCCCAGCCAAGCGCGATCAGTACGACACTCATCAGGCTCGGCATCAACCTCTGCCCAAGCCCGCGCGTGTCCCGCGTGTCGACCAACGCCGCCGGGCTTGCCATGGCAAGCACCGTCAGCAGGGTCAGCCAATAGACACCGCCAATGGACGCGACCTGGGACACCGGCCCCCCGGGGGCCCAGCTGGTGCCAGGCAAATTCCAGGGCAAACCCCCAAACAGATGTCCACGGACATATTCGGCCAGGGCGAAGAAAAGGGCGAACACGAATACGCGGGAGGGGGAGGAGGACCAGAAGGACCCGGCCACCGCCGCGCCTGCCCCCCAGATGAGCCCCAGTCCGGCCGGAAGCAGCAGCAGCGGCATAAATAGGAAAATCGCGTGTTTCTCTGGCTCCACAAGAAACGCGAAGGCCGTCCAGTGCAAGCCCACCAGAAAGAAGCCAAACCCGAAAGCCCATCCGCGGGCGAACACGGCCTTGCCCCATTTCGAAGCCCCCCGTGCTCCATCTATCATCCAGACAAGACCGGTGAAGGAGACAACGAGAATAGGCGTAATGTGAAACGGCGCGAAGGCGAGGGCACCAAGGGCCCCCAGAAAGGCCGCCATGGCATGGGCGCGCCAGCCGCTCAGCCGCGCAAACGCCTCATGCATCGGGCCGAGGGCGGTAAATCCATGGCTCTTAACCGGCTTGTTCATGGCGCGGCTCCACTCGGCGAAGTTTCATTCGCCGAATACGGCGACTGTCGGCATCAATGATCTCGATATCTATGGCATTAGGATGGCGCAGAACTTCTCCGCGCTCCGGCACCCGCCCGGCCAGGGCAAAGGCGATCCCGCCCAGCGTGTCGATCTCGTCCTCATAGTCTTCCAGCTCCAGATTCACACCGGTCTCGGTCGCAAAATCCTCAATTTCCATTCGCGCATCGGCTTCCCAAAGATTGGGGCCGCGCCGGGTCAGGAGCGGCGTATCTTCATCATGTTCGTCCTCGATATCGCCGACAATCTCTTCGACAAGGTCCTCCAGGGACACCAGCCCATCCGTACCGCCATACTCGTCAACAACAATGGCAAGGTGGATCCGCGTTGCCTGCATTTTGACCAGCAGATCGGCAAGCGGCATGGATGGCGGCACAACAAGTGTATTGCGCGCAATCCGCTCCAGGGAACTCGTTTCGGTCACCCCCCGGGCAATCTCACCAACCATGTCTTTGATGTGGACAAAGCCGATCGGGTTATCCAAGGTTTCGCGATAGACCGGCAGGCGCGAATGGGTTGCCTCGGCGAACACCCGCACAAGCGCATCAAACGGGGTCTCTACTTCAACGGCAACAATATCAGCTCGTGGGATCATCACATCTTCCACGCGGGCTTGTTCGAACTCGGCAAGCCGCAGGCGCATCGCTGCATGCTGAGGCTTTGCCGTTTCAGTGACCTTGTCGAGCTCGGGGTCGGGTTTCGTTCGGCGCGCAAACCCAAAAAGGCGGCGCGCCCCTTTCGGGCTCGGATCAGGATCGTCTGGATTTGGGAGATCTGTCATGGTGCAGAAAAAGAATACCTTAGCTCGCGTCGATTCGCCTATAGGGGTCGGGCAATCCGAGGGCATTCATAGCAGCACGCTCCAGCGCTTCCATCGTATTCGCTTCGTCGTCGTCGATATGGTCATGGCCCATCAGATGCAGCAATCCGTGTATGAGTAAATGACAAAGATGGTCGGCGGGGTTTTTACCGTCCGCCTGCGCGTCCCTTAGGCAGACGCCGTGGGCAATGGCAATGTCGCCAAGAAATCCGCCGGGCGTGTTTTCTGCCGGGAATGACAGAACATCCGTTGGCCCGTTCTTGCCGCGCCAGTCTGCATTCAGCCCTGCCAGCGTCGTGTCGTCGGCAAGCAAGACATCAACCGAGGCGGTTTGCCGCCCCGTCCAGGCGGCATTGAGCGCGCGGGCGCAGAGGGCGTCCAGCTCCTCAATCGCCGACCAGGCCGGATCCGCAATGCGAAGGTCGATCGACAGGGTCATTGAGGGCCAGCGGACGCCGCCGCGTCATAGGCATCGATTATCCGTCCAACCAGGTCATGGCGCACCACATCCGCGGCCGTCAGTTTCTCCTGGTGAACACCTGGCACACCGCTAAGAATGCCCATGGCATGGGCAAGTCCCGAGGGTTGGCGGCCGGGCAGGTCAACTTGTCCCGGGTCGCCGGTGACAACCATCCGACTGTCCCGCCCGAGCCGGGTAAGAACCATTTTCATCTGCGGGATGGTCGCGTTCTGCGCCTCATCGACAATCACGAAGGCATTCTTCAGCGTCCGACCGCGCATAAAGGCGAGGGGGGCCACCTCAATCTCACCGCTCGCCCGGCGACGGTCCATTTGCTCCTGGCCCATCAGCTCCCGCAGCGCGTCCCAAATCGGCAGCATATAGGGATCGACTTTTTCTTTCAGATCGCCCGGTAGAAAGCCGAGATTCTCGCCGGCCTCGACGGCGGGCCGGGTCACAATCAACCGCTCGCGAACCCCTTGAAGCAGTTCCGCCGTTCCAGCGGCTACGGCGAGGTAGGTTTTGCCCGTACCCGCCGGGCCGGTTCCGAAGATGAGCCCTGCGCTCGGATCCGTCAGCCGGCTCAGATAGGTCGCCTGGCCCATGGTTTGCGGCGTTATCGGGCGCTTCAGCCCTGTAAGCGCCGCAAAGGAGCCTTTGGGGCTCGAGGCGGCTTTAATCGCGCCTTCAAATTCAAGTTCGCTGGAGGGCGCTCCGCGTGCCAAGCGGCGCTCGAATTCCGCCAGAGCCGCCTCCGCGATCAGAACGCCTTCTGTTTCACCGGAGAGCTGTATGCCACCCCCCTGACTTTCCGCCTCCAGGCTATGGGCGTTAAGGCGCGCTTCCAGCATTTGCAGCAGTCGGTGGTGTGGCCCGCATAGCTCCTGCAGGCGCTCTGCCGAGGCAACGGGGTACAGGCGGGAGGTGCGCGCGGGGCTTCGGCGCTTCGGGCGCGGCGTCGTCAAGCGGCCACCTCGTCGGTTGAAACCAGATCTCCAGCGAGCGAAGACATCGTCGAGCCGATAATGTCGACATGGACAATCCGGTTCATCAAATGGGTGGGCCCATCAAAATGTACCGATTGCAAATAGGGTGACCGCCCGTGCAATTGCCCGTCACGCTTTCCGGTGCCGGCTACGAGCACCGGGATGCGTCGGCCCACCTGCGCCGCATTGAAAGCGGTCTGCTGGTCTTTCAATAGCTTTTGCAAGCGTAGCAGGCGTTCATGCTTCACCGCTTCGTCGACCTGGCCGAACATGTTGGCCGCTGGTGTGCCGGGACGGATTGAATATTTGAACGAATAGGCAACGGCGTATTTGACCGTATCGACGAGGTCCATCGTGTCCTCAAAGTCGCTGTCGCGCTCGCCCGGAAAGCCGACAATAAAGTCCGATGCAAGGGCGACGTCCGGACGGGCCGCACGCATTTTGCGCATGATTTCGAAATAAGCGTCTCGGGTATGGCCCCGGTTCATCGCCTGGAGAATTCGGTCCGAGCCCGATTGAACCGGCAAATGGAAAAAGGGCATCAGCGCGGGCGTGTCGCCATGGGCCGTGATCAGGTCATCATCCATGTCCCGTGGGTGGCTGGTAATGAAACGGATCCGGTCCAGCCCACCGATTTTGGCAAGGTGGCGCACCAATTGGGCAAGCGTCCAATCCTCCCCGCCTTCGGTTTTCGGCGCTGCCCCATGGTAGGCATTCACATTCTGGCCAAGCAGGGTAATCTCGCGCACGCCCTGGCGGATCAGCCCGCGTGCCTCCAGCACGATATCATCGACCGGCCGGGAAAGTTCGGCCCCCCGCGTATAGGGAACCACGCAGAACGTGCAGAACTTGTCGCATCCTTCCTGGATAGACAGGAAAGCCGTCGGTCCGTCCGGTGCCCGCATCTTTGGCAGCGCATCAAACTTTTCCAGCGTGTCGAAATCGGTTTCCAGCCGGTCCCCTACGGCGCGGGAGGCCCGAGCGACCATTTCTGGCAGCTTGTGATAGGCCTGGGGGCCCAGCACCAGGTCGACGGCGGGCTGCCGGCGGATAATCTCCTCGCCTTCGGCCTGTGCAACACACCCGGCGACCGCGATGGTCATTTTACCGCCGCTCGCTTCCTTCATTTTCTTGATCTGGCCGAGCTCTGAATAAACCTTCTCGGTCGCTTTTTCCCGAATATGGCACGTGTTCAGGATCACCAGATCCGCATCGTCCGGCGTTTCAGCGCGGCCATAGCCAAGCGGGCGCAGAACGTCTGCCATCCTTTCGGAATCGTAGACATTCATCTGGCATCCGTAGGTCTTGATGAAGAGGCGTTTGGTGTTGGCTATCGTCATGCGCTGGCTATATGGCGCAAAACCAGGGTCGAGACCAGATGGTCTCGGCAGACTTGATCGCTCGGGGGACAAAGGGGACCTTATCCCCCAAAAAAGTCCCAGGTATTCATCCAGCTAAAACTGGGATCCCAGTTTAGACTTTTTAGACACTTCCGCCGCTCCTGCGAGGCGGGGTCATAAAGAACAGGTTCGATGTCTTTATATGCTCGGCATAACCGGCGCGTTTGGCCGCTGATCGGCGGTCCATCCACGGGCAGGAAACGAAGAGAAACAGCCCGAGCATGGCCACCCAACCGACACCGGTCCACCAGTTTTCAAGCCCGGCGGACATCGCAAATAGCCACAGCGAGAACCACATGGCCACCTCGCCAAAATAGTTCGGATGGCGCGACCAGGCCCAGAGGCCGTCGGCATAAAAGGATTGATTTGTTTGATTTCCTTTCTTCTTGAAGCGAAAATTCCGCATCTGCCCATCGGCGAAGAGCTGGATGGTCACGGCCCCCATGCCGACAATAAAGGCTACAATATCAAT
>JBCBAO010000012.1:0-18945 GCA_038532405.1 Pseudomonadota bacterium
ACGTCGGGGGTAATCTCGCCGGTAAACTTGACGCGCCCGACCCCCAGGGCTCGCCCCTTGCCGGGAGATCCAGACCAGCCGAGCCAATACCCAACAGCCTGCCACATCGCATCAAGCCCCAAACATCCGGGCATGACCGGATCGCCGGGGAAGTGACATTGGAAGAACCAAAGGTCCGGGTGGATGTCCAATTCACAGCGAACACTCCCCTTGCCGTGTTCGCCACCGTCCAGCGTCATCTCCGTCACGCGGTCCATCATCAGCATTGGCGGAGCCGGCAATTGCGCATTCCCAGGGCCGAAAAGGTCTCCTTGGCCCGACTTCAGAAGGTCCTCATAGGTGTAGGACGGTTGTGGAGTGTGGAACGCGTGGGGTCCAGGACGGCTCAAATCGGTCTCCTTCGCATCGGCCCGTTTGCGCGCTTCGACACGAGACCGCGAGGGAAGTCAATATCGCAGGGCCGGTAAGGTCGATGTCATGACAAGAAATTAAAGGGCGCTGGCAGGTGCAGCGCCACCCCAGATATCATCGGTGGGCACCCAGCCGCGATATCCATCTACCTCGACCCGCAGCCACCCATCCTGGTCATCGAGAATATCGACAAGCACGCCTTCACCCAGACGGACCACCCCTCGCGCCTCTACATTTGCATGGGCCCGCACAACGGTCTCGGTTTGCGCGATCCCGCTCGCATTGCTGGATAACATGCGGGCATGGATCCAAACCTCTGCACCATCTGGATCGCGAACCCATCGCCAATCGCGGCTTTCCTTTAGGACAAGTACGGGCAATCCAGCGCGCTCAAACCGCCAGCGCACGGGGTGTTGAAGGCTTGGTCCGACCCGGCCATTAACCGCGGAGTATCTCAGGGTTTCGAAACGGGGCACTGGCTTGCCGGAAAAATGGCTAACACGTTGAATAGGCTCAGCCTCGCCCTGGGCTGCCGCGAACATTGCTCCGTTCCCCATCATGAATAGAGCCAGCCCAGCCAATAAGTATCCCAAGCGAAGCATCCAGACCTCCATACCCAACCATACCCCAACACCGCGAGCGCGCATGGTTTCCACATTCGCATGAATCCCTGGTAAAGCGAGGACGGATTGGCGTCGGCGGCGGGCTCTGCTATCTCACCGTCACCTAGAGGACAATTAAAGGGCTCCGCTGCATGGATTCAGGCAAACTTAAAGTCGTGGTCACGCGCAAACTCCCGGCTCCGGTTGAGCTGCGAATGAAAGAACTGTTCGACGCAGATCTAAATGAAGACGACCACGCCTTCACATCTGAGGAACTTGCCAACGCCATGGCCCACGCCGATGTATTGGTGCCCACGGTAACAGATCAGATAGACGCCCGCCTTATGGCAAGGGCCGGTGAAAATCTGCGCCTTATCGCTCAGTTTGGGGCAGGTGTGGACAATATCGATATCGAAAGCGCGGCCCAGCGCGGCATTGCTGTAACGAATACTCCAGGTGTGCTCACCGACGATACCGCCGATATCACCATGGCGCTGATCCTCGCCGTTCCACGCCGCCTGGTCGAGGGACGCAAAGCGATGGAGGCTGGCGAGTTTACCGGGTGGACACCAACTTGGATGATGGGACGGCGCATTGCCGGCAAACGCCTTGGCATTATTGGCATGGGCCGCATTGGCCAGGCTGTCGCCCGCCGCGCAAAAGCCTTTGGTCTGCAAGTCCATTACCACAACCGCAAACCGGTAAGCCCCAAGATCGAGGAGCTTCTGGAAGCAACTTACTGGGATAGCCTCGACCAGATGCTGTCACGTATGGATATTGTCTCCATCAATTGCCCGCATACACCTGCGACTTTCCATTTGATGAACACACGCCGTTTGGAGCTGATGAAGCCCGATAGCTACATTATCAATACATCCCGCGGTGAGGTCATCGATGAGGCAGCCCTCGCACGCGCACTCGAAGAGGGGCGTATTGCTGGCGTGGGCCTCGACGTGTTCGAGCGTGAACCTGTCGTCAATCAAAAACTGCTGAATCTGCCAAACACGGTGCTCCTACCCCATATGGGGTCGGCCACCGTCGAAGGCCGCGTCGAAATGGGTGAAAAGGTTATAATCAACATCAAAACCTTTGCGGACGGGCATCTTCCGCCAGACAGGGTGATTCCGGGTATTCTATAAGGTCTGTCAGTTGACGGATGTATAGGTTGCGCCGGCATCTCCGAAATAGCTCGCCCAGAATGTCTTCACATCGGTCATGGGCAGATCATATGTTTGACGAGGCACAATGCGCGCCACAACATCCACGCCCTCCATGCCGGGGATCTGCTGAGCCAGCCGCGTTTCCCCGAACCCCTGATAATCTGCGCCGGAACGGTAGAAGCTAAAGCTATCGGAGTGTTGCATTAGGTCGGACACAATAACGAACCGCCTGTTTTTTTGGCCAGGTTGAAAGTCAGCACGGTCCAGAACAGCATAGATCGCTTCGGAAAGGGGGGAGCTTGGCTGCTCTGAATCCGTCAATGTGCTCTCAACACTATCCCTGAGGGGCTCATAGAAACGCTCTCGCCACGTATCGTCGATCATGCGTGGGTTCTGAAGAATGGGATTTGCATCTTCAACACTGCCCGGTGAGCACTTCGCATAGACATAAACCGGATCATAAGGGCTTTGCGAATTCGGTGTGATTACGGTCAAGCGGCCATATTTCGGCAAGCGTCGGGCTTCAACATCCATGAATTCACGTACCCAGCCGAAATCATTCGGGTTGAACGGGTCGGACTGGTCAATCAACATAACCGTATGGGCTGGATCCTGACGATCCAAGCGACAGGCTGTGTCTTCAGCAATAGCCGGCGGCGCATTGAAAGCGATTAAGGCGAAAAGACCGAATATGCTGAGCACCATAAGGGCGATCAAACCCCGCCAGAAATTGGGGCTTTTGTCTCTAGCTCGTGCCATATCGGATACCTCCTAACAAAGAGAGATCAGGCGCTCTTGGCGTCTTGCGGGGCTTTGGTTTTTGCGCGATCCCGGCGGATTTCAGCGATGTTTTCACCGACCTTTTGTTCGATCGATGACAGCCCCTTCTGAACTGTCTGGATGTGGGTCTCCAACCATTTCCGCGTCAGCGTAAGGGCCGTGATGTTCTGTTCAATGGCCTTAACCGCCAGGGCCGACATCTCGCGCTCCTTCTCATAATCAAAGGTTGGTAGGGTCGGCGTTACGATCTCGTCGAAATAGGCCGGCGCTGCCGCTTGCTCACCAAGCTTGTCACGCAGGCCATTGCGCTCCCTGCGGTGGGCTTGGCGATAGGCAATCTTCAGTCCCCGCTCCTGGTCAGCGCACCGCGAGGCAATCGCCAAAGCTTCCTCACGCCGGGTCTCGAGCAGCGTCATGGCCTTTTCGATCTCGCGCTTTGCGGCAACATGGCGGGTTTGTTGAGTATCGAACCAGGTCCTGCAATTGGTAAAATAGCTGGATAAGTCATCGCGCAATTCATTGCGCACAGCCTGGCGGCGCTCATAGGCCTTGCGCTCCTTGCGCCAAACGCGGCCATAGCCAGGATATTTGTCGGAAATCCGATCATATCCTTCATAGAGTCCGATGGCAAAAACTGCGAGGCCAATGAAGAGCAAGCCAAAAGCGACAAGGGATTCAAGCCCGAAAATATTCGGAAACATGTCGAAGATCACCGATCCTGGGGCAATATTAAACATGGAGAAGCCCGCAAGGGATCCAGCAGCCTGATACGTCAGGAGGCTGGCTTCGACCGCATCGCGGAAGTGCGCCACAAAGAAATTTACGAACAATCCCAACAGAATGAAGATCCCGGCAACGACCCCGCCCATAATCTTCATCGGCTGCTCATGGTGGTTCAGATAGCGCAAACCGAAAAAGCCAGCACAAACACCGCAGGCGACATTCACGGCACTTACGCCAAACGCAACCAGCATGCCTCCAAGCAGGCCCGAACTTTGCGCATCCTTAAACAATAGGGCGTTGAAGCATCCCTCGATGATCAAAACGAAAAGCAATATTGCCAGGGTCTGCTCGACATTTTTCTTGATATCCGGCGTACGCTCACCGATCCGGCCTTTATGTTTCTCCCGGAAAGCATCTAGCTCTATGACAGAGGATTCATGGCTATCCCGCGCCTCGCTCACATCGTCGGTTTCAAAATGGCGCAGCTCAGCCTCCTCCGATTTTATGGCTTCCTGCAATTGATCGGGCTCAATATCAGCTGGCGTCATATCGTGGATGAAGTTGCGAACATTTGCGCCGGTGGTTTTAAACCAGGTGTCCACGCCGCGGCGGATATCATCAGCCTGTTCGGTGAAGAGTTGTTCGCGCTCGGACCATTGATCCCGCGTTTGAGCCTCCGAAACGGGGATACCGTCGCGGGCGTCGGCGCGGGCTTGTTTACGTGTCAGCATACGGCTGAAGTTTAACGTGCCGGATGCCATATCCCCCTTCAAACCGTGGTCGGCTAAGCGAGTCTTTGGTTGAAACGGTTTGATTTGAGACTGATACCCAGTGTCGAGACCCCAACGCGGAGATTTGCGTGCCATGTGCGCTTACCCTTAACAGCCAGCCCGGTTTGATTAACCATGAGGGTGAATAAACGCGCCTTTAGGCTTAAATTTTTGCTAATATTTGATGGCAAGCCGGAGGCAAATCGGATTGCAAATTCGTAATCTCTACGACACTTTCTCCATTGCATGCCGCCAAACCGTTCAAGGATAAGACTATTTTCCAGAAGTATGTTATTTGCCCATAAGCATACAAAATAGGCTCCGATGGCACGCGTTCGACCCGAAATCCGCAATTTGCGAACCCTCCTAAACTCCCTAACCACATGCACAGACGGTGAAACGGTGACGGTAGAAGATCTGCTAAACGCTGTGGGTCGCCGCGCGTTTGGCCCTCTCTTGCTCCTCCTTGGCTTCATCGCGATCAGTCCATTAACAGTGGTTCCAGGCGCAAGTTGGCTGGTCGCTTTGCTGACCTTGCTTATCGCTGCCCAGGTTGTGCTTGGATTGTCCCGGCCATGGGTTCCAAAGCGGGCGCTTGAAGTATCCTTCCCCCGGACGGCCCTCGTCACAGGCGTAGACGCGATGCAAGGCACGGCGCATGTTGTTGATCAACTTTTGAAACCGCGCTTCGTTTTCCTAACCGCTCCGCCTTTTATCCAGTTGACAGCGGTGATCGCTATTGCGGCCGCACTCGTTACCTTTCCGCTTGGTCTGGTCCCGTTTGGACCGCTGCTGCCTGGAATTGCGGTCCTGTTTATAGGGCTTGGCCTAACAGCGCGGGATGGCGTGATGGTGCTCATCGCGAGCGCTGCCATGACAGGGTCCCTGATCGTAGTTACGCGCGTTATAGATAAGCTCTTTTAACTCCCTAGCCCTTGATGCAAGCAAAATTCAGCCGACATAAAGCGCTATGAGCGATCTATATCACAACCGGGTTCTGGAACTCGCCGCGGATATCCCGCATTTGGCACCGCTCGATGCACCTGAGGGGTCCGTCGAGAAAGTGTCGCGGATCTGCGGATCAACCGTCCGTGTGGATGTCCGATTGAACCCGGCTGGATCCCATGTTGAAGCCATCAGTGTGGATCCAAAAGCCTGTGCCCTCGGCCAGGCGGCAACTGCAATCCTTGCCGAAGGGGCACTCGGGGCATCAATTGCTGAGATCACAGCTGCCCGAGATGCCCTGAAAGCAATGCTTAAGGAAAATGCCGCGCCGCCAGGTGGTCGGTTTTGGGAACTTCGCCATCTCGCAGGTGTCGCCGATTATCCCCCCCGGCACACGTCTACTCTGCTGGCATTTGAAGCTGCGGTCGCAGCCATTAATGCTGCCCTCGACGCGCGCGAAACCAGGCCCGTCCAAGCAGCCCAAAATATATCAGCGGAATAGTTAGCTCGGCGGCAATCCTATTGAGTGGGCCTTGCGCAAACTTTCGAAAATAGCGCGCGAAGCCTGCCGCCTTGTGGCGCTCTACCACAAGAGCAGGCACGTCAGATGTCGCCCCATAATGAAGCGCACCGGCCCTTGGCTCGTAAATCACGGTGCCGCCCATCAGGTGTGCACGCTTGCAAAGATCGATATCTTCAACGTGCAAAAAATAGTCTTCATCGAACCCGCCGAGAGTATCGAAGCCTGCCCGATCAATAAGAAAGAACGCCCCCGAAATCACGTCCATGGGCTCCGGCCCACACGCCAATGGCGCATCCGGCAAATCGATCCCCGGTCCACCTGCAAGTTTCGACAGCGCACGCCCTAAAGTAAGCTCGCGACGGCGTGGTCCTCTCTGGGCCTGTCCGCGAACGTCAAAGATCCGCCCCCCGACAATCCATGGAGAAGGCGCTCCGTCCGCAGCGGCCAGCAATTGGACAATGGATCCCTGGCGCAAAATACAATCCGGATTGATAATCAGAAGCGCATCGCCGGTCGCCTGCACCGCGCCGAGGTTCACCCCGCGCCCAAATCCCAAGTTTTTGGGAGCCTTCAAATAAGTTGCCTTGGCGGTTCTAACCGCGAAGTCCGTGATCCAAGCCCCCATTGAAGCGGGGTTTCCATTGTCGACGATAACAATTTCATCAATGTCGGGATCGGAAGCGAGGGCATACAGACCATCCTTCAGGCTCGGCCCGGTGTGGTAGGTCACCACAATTGCCGATACCCGCGCCATATCGTTTAAGCGCCCCGGCGGGTTTTCTGAAGCAGAACAAGCCCGGTGACTGCGATGCCAAATCCTGCCCAAAACGCATCATTCCAAAGGCTGTAGGCAACGAAAAACATGGCCATTGTTGCGCCAATCATGCCGCCGGCTGCCATGCGCGTTTCAAGCGATATGTCTTGCGGTTCAGGCAAAGCACGGCCAATCAAGATCAAGCAGGCCGCCGCAAGCAGCGCTCCCACAAGGCCGAGTTCTGCCCAAACCTCCAACGCCATATTGTGTGGATGACTTGGGACGATCTTAATGGCGCTCCATGGCTCCGGAACACTTGTGGCAAAGCCTGGGATTTCACCGTATTTTTCTGTCCAAGATCGGGACGCGCCGGCTCCATGTCCGATAAAAGGTTGCTCGGCGATCTTGCGAATTGTCAGCTGCCAGCTCCAATAGCGGGACTCAAATGAGGGCGGCAAAGCGGTCACCCAACTTTCAGGCACCAGCCGCCCGATTAAGAAAACCAGCCCGGGCATGGCGAGAATAATCCCAGCGAAGCCGTTGAACAGCATTCGAAACCCGGTCTCGGGAAAGCGCAGCAAAAACAGGGGGACCATTGCGGCAAGGATCACTCCAAGGACCGCGCTCTGGGCACTCACACTATTGAATGCAACCGCCAGCACAATAAGCGCCACCAAACTGATCGCGCCGCCAAAGCCAGATCCCCGCAGCCTTCCCCAAGCTACCGCAAACAGAATAGGCGCAACGGTGACAAACAGGTTTGCATTGCGGATCAGGGTCTTTGGCGTCTCATGTACCGGGTCGCTAATAGGGGCAAAGAGCGCGAGCGTCTGTGTAAAAAAGACCGCGATAAGAAGCAGGGTAACGCCCTGGATCCCAACCGCCCACATCATAATCCGCCGCGCTTTAAGCAGGCTTGGCCAATCGAGTTCCCGGAGCGCGAAAAAGAGGCCGAAGGCACATATGGCGACAATACAAACACGAACCACCGGCACGCGGAAGGAAAAATCCCCACTCGAAAGACTGCCAGTAAAGATCGCTCCATGCCCCGGTGACCAGAGCGCGGAGGCTATGGCAAACACCCAAAACATAGCAATTGCGAAAAAAAGACCGTCGCGCGCCTCCCAAACAGGACGCAAATCCATTACCGGTAGGCAAAGACACGCACTCAGAACGATAAGCGGCACGAACCCTAGCCCGCCAATAAAGGCGACCGGAAACCACAGGGCCCAAACCCCAGCGATCAAATAGCCTCGAAGCAAATCCTATCCTGTTTGTTTGCGATCCCATAACGCTCTTGCGTGGGTCGCATCCGATCTCGCTGAAATCGGTACAATAGCAGCGATCCTTCAATATTCACCAAGCCATTAAAGACTTCTGAAAGGCTTTGAAAGCTATCTTGGCTGCACTGTGTGATTCGCAATTGCGCAAGGGCTAAGGGAATATGAGATGACCTGGAAAATCGAGCTGGGCGCATGCCTGGCGACCATGGCGGGAGCTGGCGCATTTGTCGGCATTGTAAATCCGCTCGCCCCTCCGTCTGCAATTGAACGGACATCCAGTTTTACCGAGGGCGATTTTGCCGCCTTCGACCGGAATTTCCGCCATGGACGGGAGACCTGCGCAATCGGGCTCGAAAAGCAACGGCTCTGCTTTAAACCCTCACCTTTAGAGGGATACCTGATCGAAGGCACACACCTCGCGGCCCACATTCCGCTAATGCCAGCCGAGTTCCCGGTCCTCGTCGCAACGAATGTATCCGCAAATGGCCAGAAGCTCGCCCGCTTTGGACAAAGCCTTGCTTTGGTCGATGAGGAAACCCGCATGGTGGTCGAGGTCATGCGCCTCGACGAAACAAGCTTTGCAGATGCAACCGCTACCCTCGCCCAAGACCTCGCCGATAATTCAACAGTCGAAACAGACGCCTAAAGATCGCGTGCCCGCTTTAAGTCTGGCGCAAGGGCCTCGACGGCCAGCTGAACTGTTGCCTCCTCAAGGGACATCATCTCCTGGGCTTTGGAGCCGAAACGGCGCAGCGCCAGCGTATGCTCTTCCGCCTCTTTCGCGCCCACCACGGCAATGATCGGTACCTTCTGAACAGAGTGCTCGCGGACCTTATAGTTGATTTTTTCAGACCGAAGATCCGTCTCCACGCGCAGGCCTACCCTGCGGAGTTCAGCAGCAGCCTGTTTCGCGTAATCCGCTGCACCTTCTGAAATAGATGCAACGACAATCTGCGTCGGGGCGAGCCACATCGGGAACGCGCCGGCATAGTGCTCGATCAGAATACCCGTAAATCGTTCAAGTGACCCGAATAGCGCCCGGTGCAACATCACTGGGCGGTGTTTTTCACCATCTTCGCCAATATAGGCAGAATCAAAGCGCTCGGGTAGATTGAAATCCACTTGTAGCGTACCGCACTGCCAGTCACGCCCGATGGCATCGCGCAAAACGAACTCAAGCTTCGGACCGTAGAACGCGCCTTCGCCGGGATTGGTACCATAGGGTAGCCCCGTCGCTTCGAGGGCATGTCTAAGCGCCGCTTCGGACTTGTCCCAAACCGTGTCATCACCAATTCGGGCCTCTGGCCGATCGGAAAATTTGATTCGTACGTCCTCGAACCCGAAATCCTTATAGATATCGAGAATGAGATCGACCACCTTCAGGCACTCCTCCTGAAGCTGATCCGGCGTGCAGAAAATATGGGCGTCATCCTGCGTAAAGTGGCGTACCCTCATCATGCCATGCAGTGCGCCCGACGGCTCGTATCGGTGCACCTTGCCAAACTCTGCCATGCGCAGTGGCAGTTCGCGATAGGAGCGCTGACCATGATTATAAACTTGGACACCACCCGGACAGTTCATCGGCTTCAGCGCGTATTTGCGCTCGTCCGGCATCACCGTTGAGTACATATTCTCGCCAAACTTTTCGGCGTGGCCGGACGTTTCCCAGAGCGAATAGTCGAGCAGATCCGGCGTATTGATCTCCACATATCCCGCTTCGTCCTGACGGCGGCGCATATAGGAGATCAGCATCTGGAACAGCGTCCACCCTTTTGGATGCCAAAATATCGAGCCAGGCCCCTCATCCTGCATGTGGAAGAGGTTCATCACTCGGGCGAGCTTGCGGTGGTCCCGCTTCTCAGCTTCTTCTAAACGTGTCAGGTGCGCCTTTAGCTGTTTCGGATCAGCCCAGGCCGTACCATAGATCCGCTGGAGCATTTCGTTGTTGCTATCGCCGCGCCAATAGGCCCCGGCGAGCTTCATCAGCTTGAACGCCTTGGGAAGCTTGCCAGTGGAAGGCAGGTGCGGGCCGCGGCACAAATCGAACCAGTCCCCCTGGCGATAGACGGTAATCGGCTCACCCGGCGGGATAATGTCGTCAATGATCTGGGCCTTATAGTCCTCTCCGATCGATTTGAATGTTTCGATGGCGTGGTCTTTCTGCCAAACTTCGCGCACGATGGGGTAATCGGCGTCGATAATCTCGCCCATCTTTTTCTCGATGGCCTCAAAATCCTCTGTGGAGAAAGGCTCTTTTCGGGCAAAATCATAGTAAAAGCCATCATCAACCGTCGGGCCGATCGTGACTTGTGTGCCAGGAAAGAGGGCTTGCACAGCCTGGGCAAGGACATGGGCCGCATCATGGCGGATCAACTCCAAACCGTCGGCATCCTTGGACGTTAGCAAGGCCAGGGATGCATCCCCCTCCAGCGGCCGGGTGAGATCGAACAGCATGCCATCGACACGCGCCACAAGCGCTTTTTTCGCAAGCGAATTAGAAATGCTTGCAGCAACGTCATAGGGCGTTGTGCCATCGTCATATTGGCGGACGGAGCCATCGGGGAGCGTTACGTTGATCATGGGATAGGTCTCTATAGAGTTCGCAGACGCGTTCAAGCCGTATCGTCGGAAACGCGCATGTCAGGCCCGTCCCAATCACCATAGCGCCATGGGGCGTAAAACGGAGCCTTGGGCTTTCTACCGGGTGCCGGGTCCACACCAAATGTTCCCCCCGGCCGACAACGTAAGAGCCTCGCCAAAGTCATCCAGCCGCCTGCCCAAACCCCATGGCGAGATACACATGTGGCTCCATACTCACTGCATGTCGGCTCATGCCGGCACCGGGTCCCAAATGCCATGAAGACCGGACTAAGCGTCATCTTATAGATGCGCAGCAATAGGCCCGCGATGGGTTTGTAAGACGACTCACTCATAAATGGAAAATGGTGCAGCAGAGACACTCTGGCAAGTGCCGACTCGATTGTCTTCCAGATCGAGTGAAGCGGCCAATAAGTAGCCAATCCAGATCATCTATTGGTACCGGATGGACAAAAGCTGAGGTCTAATAAGACCAGCCGGCCTTCCATATGGGTCCGAACCGGATTGCTAGGCTTGATCACAGCAATTCTATGTTGCTAGGCCATGCAGGACAGACAAAGAAAGCAAACGAATAATGGCAAAATACCTCCTCGGGATCATCATTGCCCTGGTCACGATCGGGTGCTCAGGTTCTGAGCCTGGAACCCCTACAGTCCAATCAGCAGAGGCCAAGGCTGATCAATCCGCTCCACATTCGGCAACCGGCTTTGAAGATGAGGAGGAAGAGCAATCGTCCGCCACATTCACCCAGGCTGAAATCGACGACTTCATCAAGGTTTATCCCCAGATAAAACAAGCCCGCATGATGAATAGGTGGCTCGAAGACAACACCCCTGGCACATTTGCTTTTTCCGGCCTCGTCGATCCAAACGACCAAACCGTCGTCTCCCCACAAGCGACGGTAGACTACGGATATAACTGGTTCAGCCTAAGCGACGGGCCAGCCATCATAAGCGCGCCGGCTTATGACAAATTTTTCTCCGTCGCCATCTACGACATGTTCCACAATGTCCCAGCCGTCATTGTTAATCCCGAGAAGCCAATCATCGTATTGCGCCCGGGACAAACAGCACCGGATATCGATGCCCATATTGTGCCGCTGGAAACAGACCAGGGCCTCATATTTACGCGCATGCTCGTCGTCGACAATCTGGCGGACGTTCGCGCGCTTAGCGAAGAAATCACCATGCAGGGCGGCGGTGGTGATATGTCATATGCCCTGGATCCGGTCCCGGATGGCCTTGAAGCCGCGACAGAAGCCTATCTGTTTGGCGAATATCAACGCCTGAACGCCCTTGGATCCCTAGACGATGGCGCAATTCCGAAAGTCTCCGGAGATGTCCCTTCAAACTACCTCGCCATCGCAGTCATGATCGGGCAGCTCGCAACACCATCGGATTCGGTCCAATACTGGCTGGCCTTAACAGATAAGGATGGCCAACCGATTGATCCAAGCAAAACCTACCGATTGGACGTTCCAGCCGGGCTCGTGGAAGAAAGCGGTTATATTTCGATCACCCCCTACAATGCGCAAACCCGGTTTCTGATCCCAAACGAACTCGGAATCTATGATCGGACCAGCTACACGATGGAGGCAAATGCCGATGGAAGTTATTCCGTCATCCTAAGCCCCGAGGGATCCGGACAGAATGGGCTGCCCACGAGTGGTGTGCCATTTTATGTCCTGCTGCGCGCCTATGTCCCGGTCGATGGGGCGAATGTGGAAGCGACGCTTTCGGAAATGGCAAATCCATAAGGGCCCTTTCCTAGGGAAAGATGCCAGCCCGCGCGAGGCTTGAGGGTACGGGGTGGCCGAGTGCCCCCTCAAGCCATTTTGCTGTTTCAATCATTTTGCCAAGATCGATGCCTGTCTCAAACCCTGCCCGCTCCAGCATGTAAACCACGTCCTCCGTTGCTACATTTCCGGTTGCTGCAGGCGCAAATGGGCACCCGCCAATACCACCGCAACTCGCGTCGATTACATTCACACCAGCCTCAACAGCGGCAAAGATGTTTGCCAGCGCCGCCCCCCGCGTATCGTGGAAATGCAGTCGCAAATAAACATCCGGAGCCTCTAGCAGAACACGGTCGATCATCTCCCGCACCGCCCAGGGCGTGGCAACGCCGATCGTGTCTCCAAGGGCAATCTCAGCCGCTCCGGCTCGCTGGGCCTGGGCTGCAAGGTTGGCAACCACCGCCGGATCAACCTCCCCGTCATAAGGGTCACCAAAGGCAACGGATATTGTCGCCGAAAGAGGAATCCCGGCATCATGAACCAGGGGCGCACATTGGCTGAGCATATCTGCACTTTCCTGGGGGCGCATGCCCTGGTTTCGTGTGCCAAACCCCTCGCCGGCGACCAGAACGAAATTAATCTCATCGGCTTTGGCATCGATTGCCCGGCGGACGCCCTTTTCATTCAAGGCAAGGGCAATACGCGACGCGCTATTATTTTCGGGCAGTTGGCGAAACACATCGCCACTATCGGCCATTCTGGGAACCGCCCGCGGGCTCACAAAACTACCCGTTTCCATCCGCCGAACACCGCAATCGTCGAGGCGTTTGATAAAGTCGACCTTCTCATCCGTCGACAGCGTCCCGGGGTCGTTTTGCAGGCCATCGCGGGGGCCCACTTCCACAATATCAATCCGGCGTGGCATTTGTCGGCCTACTCCCTTTTTTGGTGAAGCGCGTTGAGCATTTGAAATCGGCCAGCTATTAAGGCGAGCGCTTACGAAATGAAAAATCTAACGAATTCCTGCCACCATGGCCAAGTCTTTTCCCCCTCCTCTCTTTTCCGCAACGGAGCAGAACCGAACATCGGAGCTGCGTCCGCGGTTTAATGCCGTTGGGCTACTGGCCGCCGTCGCCCAGGATGCGGACACAGGAGAAGTTTTGATGCTCGCCTGGATGAACGAGCAAGCGCTGATGACAACATTGAAAACCGGCCGGGCAACTTACTGGTCGCGCTCGCGCAACAAACTCTGGGTCAAAGGCGAAACATCGGGCCACGTGCAAGAAGTGGTGGAACTGCGAGTGGATTGCGACCAGGACGCCGTTCTCATGAAAGTGCGCCAGACCGGTTCAGCCTGCCATACGGGGCGTGGGAGTTGTTTTTACCGCAGGGTGGAAGATGGTCGTTTGGTAAAAGACAACACATCGCTTTAGCCCGTCAGCAGCGCCGAACAGGCAGGACCACGAAATCGAATTGCACCGCTCGGCGGCCCCTGACGCCCAGCCTTCTCGAATGCTAGGACAGGCCAATGGAAACCCTCAGCGCCCTTTCGACTGAAGACGATGCTGGCATTCGCCTCGACCTCTGGCTCTCGCGAACATTTCAGGACTTGTCCCGCTCGCGGGCGAAGGCGCTTGTCTTGGCCGGTGCACTGACGGTGGATGAGAGCGTTCAGAACGATCCACGCGCAAAAATCGTCCCTGGCAGCACCTATACGCTCGCAATGCCGGACCCGGTCCCCGCCATACCGGAACCGGAGGACATCCCCCTCGATATTCTCCACGAAGACAGAGATCTGATCATCATCAACAAAGCCGCCGGGATGGCCGTTCACCCTGCCCCGGGAACATGGTCAGGCACTTTGGTGAACGCCCTGCTTCATTATTGCGCGGGCGATCTGCCAGGCATTGGCGGCGTCGAGCGGCCAGGGATTGTGCACCGCATCGATAAATTGACGAGCGGCATAATGGTTGTGGCAAAAACCGAGGCCGCCCATGTTGGCCTTTCGGCCTTATTTGCCAATCATACCATCGCACGCAGCTACCTTGCCGTAACGCGCGGTGCCCCCAGGCCCCTTATTGGCACGATTGATGCCCGGATTTCCCGCTCCGGCACGGACCGAAAGAAAATGGCCGTGGTCCGCAACCCCGAAAGCGACGCCGGTCGCCACGCCATCACACACTACAAAGCCCTTGCAACCTATGGACGCCTCGACAAAGGGGCCGGCTTGCCGGCAGCAGCTCTCATGGAGTGCAAGTTGGAAACGGGGCGAACCCATCAGATTCGCGTACATATGGCCCATATAGGCGCGCCCCTCATCGGGGATCCGGTCTATGGACGCCATCGCGGGATCAAGGCCCATGGTGCCGGCGATGCCTTTGTGGAAGCAACGAGCCTTGCACGCAAAATGACGCGGCAGGCCCTCCATGCCGCCTCCCTCGGGTTCGACCATCCTATCACCGGCAGGAGCCTGTTTTTTGAAGCCCCCCCACCGATGGATATGTCCAATCTTATCAGCGCCTTAGAAGCCATGCCAACATAAGTGCAGATCGCCCCTCTTTTACCATAGCCGTCAGGTTCCTATATATAGATGTCAAGGTAAACGGGAACGGTTTGCCTTGCGGTGCATATAAACGATTGCTGCCGAGCAGGATCGAATAGAACGCTCCGGATCGCGAAAGACGATCACTATCCATGGGCGTACAGTGCCAGAGTTGGGCTGTATCACATATGAGGGAGGCCAAAATGGCCATATCGACATCTGTCACATTAAGCCCGGAACAGGGCCTATCGCGCTACCTAACGGAAATTCGGAAGTTCCCGATGCTTCCAAAGGAAGAAGAATTCATGCTCGCCAAACGGTGGCAGGAGCATGGAGACGCTGAAGCTGCGGAGAAAATGGTGACATCCCATCTGCGCCTCGTGGCCAAAATCGCCATGGGATATCGTGGCTACGGCCTGCCCATGGCCGAAGTCATCTCTGAGGGCAATGTCGGCCTGATGCAATCGGTCAAAAAGTTTGACCCCGATAAGGGCTTCCGTCTTGCAACCTATGCCATGTGGTGGATCCGCGCCTCGATCCAGGAATATATCCTGCGCAGCTGGAGCCTGGTTAAACTCGGCACAACGGCCGCCCAAAAGAAACTTTTCTTCAATCTTCGTCGCATCAAAGGCGAGATTAATGCCCTGGAACAGGGGGATCTGAACCCCGAACAGGTCACCGAGATTGCCGAACGCCTGAACGTTAGTGAAAATGAAGTGCGCTCCATGAATGGGCGCATGTCCGGCTCCGATGCATCCCTGAATGTCCCAATGGGCCAGGATGGGGATATGGAATGGCAGGACTGGCTCGCTGACGAAGAGCCAAACCAGGCCGTGGAGTTCGCCAACAAACAAGAATTCGACGCCCGGATGGAGCTGCTACAGGCCGCTATGGGTGACTTGAACGAACGCGAACAGCATATCCTGACAGAACGCCGCCTCACCGACGACCCAAAAACCCTGGAAGACCTGTCCGAGGTTTACAAGGTCAGCCGAGAACGCATCCGCCAGATTGAAGTTCGCGCATTTGAGAAGCTTCAAAAAGCCATGAAACGGATGGCGAAGGAACAAGGTTTGCCGGTTGGTGGCTAGTCCTTAGGGCTTACAAGCCTCTTAAACCGCCGGAGCCAAAAGCCGCCCTTGCAGGCGCAGGGGCAGCGTGACAGACAAGCGGATGATCAAAATTGCTATCGCCGCCCTAACCCTGCTCGCTGCCTTACCGGCATGTGCCCAGACACACCCGCCGCAGACCGCCGTCGCCCCGCCTGAGCCAGAGCCACGCGCACAAGCCTTGCCATATTCACCAGCCATTGTGTCTGGTGACACGATCTATCTTGCGGGGCATCTCGGATTTCTACCGGGCACGCGGAATTATCCCGAGGGCGGCATTGGTCCGCAAACCACCCAAGTTCTCGAAAATATCGGGGCAACGCTGGAAACCGTCGAGGCAACCCATGCCGATATTGTACGCTGCCAGGTTTTCCTCGCCGACATTACCGATTTTGCCGCCATGAATGCAGCTTACCGCGCTTTCTTTCCCGAAACCCCACCAGCGCGAACAACAGTTGGCGTGGCCGGCCTTGCGGCCAATGCCTTGATCGAAATTGAATGCACAGCAGTTCGCGGCCATGGTGGGCAGTGACCGCGCCGATCCGGATCATAAGCGCAGATGACCCCCGCATCGCCGCCTATGCCTCTATTCGAGAAAAAGATCTCACCCGTGGCCATGGCGGCCGGTTCATCGTCGAAGGCAAGGTCACCCTGGAAACGCTGATCCGCCGCTCCGCCTATCAGCCTGAAAGCCTTTTCCTGTCCGAAACACGCGTCGACCCCCTTGCGCCTCTGCTTGCCGATGTCCCCGACGAGGTCCCTATTTATGTCGCCCCCCAGAAGGTCATGGACAGAATTGCTGGCTTCCCAATCCACCGCGGCGTGCTCGCCTGTGCCAAGAAGCCTGCGACGCCTGATCTATCCAGCCTACTCGCCACTGCAAAGACAGTCCTTGTCCTGATCGGCCTCTCCAACCATGACAATGTCGGCGGGTGCTTTCGCAATGCCGCCGCCTTTGGCGCGGATCTTATTCTCCTGGACGATGGAAGCTGCGATCCATTCTACCGCAAATCAATTCGCGTTTCCGCCGGAACGGTCCTCTCCGTGCCATTCCATCATGGCACCCCGGCCCCAGCCCTATTGCAAGCCATCAGCGATGCTGGCCTGGACATCTGGTGCCTCACACCGCGGGCGAACGCCGTTCCCATTGCCGATCTGGAACGCCCCGACCGGCTCGCCCTTGTGCTTGGCGCTGAAGGCCCAGGCCTCTCCGAAAACCTAATCTCACAAGGCACCGCAATTCGTATCCCAATGGTAGCGGGCTTTGACAGCCTTAACGTCGCAACCGCTGGCGCGATTGCCCTGAACCACGTCTTTATGTGAGAGCGCTCAGTTTAAAGGTCAGAACGGCACCTTTCTCACAATTATTGGTCGGGGGCGGGTATGAATTGCGCTTGGCAAACGGCAGCATTGTCCGCCTCACAATATATTTCGACAAGCACTTGTCGCCCCTCAATCGCAGGTTCCGTGGAAGGCACACCGATCCACCAGGTTCGGCCGTCTTCAAGGGTCACATGAAATCTCTGAACGGTTCGGGCAGCCAAGCCTGCGCCGCTGGCAGATCCGGTAACGGTCGCCTCATAGCGCCCCTCAAATTTGGAATAGTTCGGGGCAAAGAGCGGTACGGCAATAAACGCTGCGAGTATGGCCACGAGGACGGCAAGAACCCTAATTTCCCTAAATCGATCCATGGCAAGCTCCTTGAGTCTCAAATGGAAGCATCCTGCGACCAATCCAAGGCCTGTCGGCGAAGACCCCTCAAGCGGATGTGATTTCGATGTCCTCCGAGGCTTCCTACATGGCGTGTACAGTTGCTTCAAAACACACGCCCAGGGAGTTTGTGATGGGATGGTTCAACACAGCAGTGGAACGCAAAGGCAAGGGCATTCTGCTTGCTCTCTTCGTCGGGGCATGTGCATCGAGCGGCATTATTTCATCGGAGCGCATAGAAACGTCGGCGGAAGCGCAATGGTCCCAAATCCTCGAAACCGTTCCCCAGGCAACTGACCAGGCGACTACCCAGCATGTCCGCGTTCTGGCAGGCGAGCTGCTGGTGGCCGCCGGTGAAGACCCATCGGAATGGCAAGTCGCTCTATTCGATGCGCCGGACAGCATCAACGCCTTCGCCCTGCCGAACAAACGGATCGGTATCTTCACAGGTCTCCTCCCCCATGTCGCAAATGACGACCAGCTCGCAGCGATTATTGGCCATGAGATTGCCCATGTACGCCTGAACCACACCTCGGAACGGATCAATAATGGCTTTGCGCCAAACATCTTGATCGGGGTCGCGAAATTGCCGGGCGCGGTGACCGATATCGGCCCGTTGGAAACAGCCGGCAGCATCGCTGGCGGCGCTGTGGCCGCCGGCACGACCCTCCCGTTTGGACGTGGACAAGAACTGGAAGCCGACCGGGAGGGCCTGCGCTACCTTGCGGGCGCCGGATATGATCCGGCCCAGGCTGCCGCATTCTGGGAACAAATGGCCTCCAGCGGTGCACGCAAGAACACCATTGAAGTTCTCTCAACCCACCCAAGCGATACCCGCCGGGTAGCGGCGCTCAAAAAAGCGGTCGCAGAGCTGGAGTAAGGATCGCGTAGATTATTGGGTATCCGGCCCGGATCGCGAAGGCGTGACTGCATGTGACACCATCGTGGGTGGCTTGCAGTCGGCCATGGCGGCACGAGGTCTCGGGCTGCCAAATCGCTGGCGGCCGCGAAATGTCCGATCAGGAGATCCAATATGAAATTGCGCACATTGTTTGCCGCCGCCGCCCTTGCCACAACCCCGATTGCCCTATCGGGACCGGCCCTTGCCGAGGCCGATGTTGCCCCGGTTTATACAGCAGAGGAAAATAACCTCGCCGTTGGCGGTTATGACACCGTCTCTTATTTCAGCGGCGAACCTGTCCTTGGCTCTGCCGACTATACAACGACTTACAAAGGCGCGACCTTCCAGTTCGCGAGCCAAGAGCGCCTGGATACATTTGAAGCCGAACCCGCCAAATAC